>CAZFQW010000195.1:0-6828 GCA_964521225.1 uncultured Roseobacteraceae bacterium | reverse complement strand
TTTATCATCTTGTTTACACGTTTTTTCGTGTAAACCTATTTTAGGACGAGACAATTTATTTTAACCAACTGCCTTCACCAAAGCAATGCAAGTACTAGCGTTTTGCAGCGTGGGTAGGCAATATATCAATTAAGTGTAAAAAGTGGTTAAAAGCAATTCGGTTTGCCAATTATTCGTACAATTCTACAATACTCATTACTGAGGGATGTCATTCCTTAATCATTGGGTTACTGGTAAATCAGTTGTCGTGGTTGCTACTACAAAGATATTTGTCTCACATTTTTAAAATGCCTTTGCGCCGAATTCTTATCTGCCATTACAAAAACGCCAACCTACAAACTTAAAAATAATCATGCATTTAGCAGTCTTTGGTGATAGTTGCTGAAATGTGTTTTCGACTTCAAAATAACTATTTGTTCTTAGATGGAACAAGTTGGAAACTAGAAGAGAAGTGGTATCATTTTTTAACATTTTGTGTGCTATGCCATGGGGTAGCTATTCCATTCCCATAAAGCCCAATTTATTGGCTATAAAGGCAGACTGATAAAAAATGTACTTCCTTTATCTACTTCGGATTCTACCCAAATTTCCCCTTGATGTGCTGATACTATTTTTTTACAAGTGGCCAAACCAATTCCTGAACCTTTAATAGAGGTATAGTCTTTATGCACTCTTACAAATGGATTGAATATTGATTTTTTATACTGCGTGGGTATACCGAGACCATTATCCGCAACAGAAAAAATGATATTGTCAGATGTTTGCGTTATCGAAATATGAATTTCGGGGCTGATACCCCACTTTTTATACTTAATCGCATTTTCTACCAAATTTTGAAATAACCTTACCAATTCACTCAAATTTCCAGTAATAGTAAAATTGGTTTTTGGGCAGTGCAGCTTAACATCTTCTTTTTGTAGAAGCATTTCTAATTTATTGTTCAAAGACTCGAACATAGAATTGGTTAATACAGGCTCAAAGGGTTGATTTTTATTTCCGGAAGATGCGAAAGCTAAAAGTTCATCAATCATTTCAACCATTTCTTGCCCTTGGTCATACGCAATTGAAAGATACTCTTTAGAAGATGCGATTTCGTTATTATCTACTAGCTGTAAAAGACCTAAAATATTTTTCAAAGGCGATTTTAAGTCATGAGCAACCGTATGCGAGAACTGAGAAAGTCCCTCATTAATTTCTTGCAGTTCTTTCAGGTGGCTTTCCGATTGTTGTTTCGCTAATAGAAGTTCTTTTTCGTATAATTTTCTGTGTGTAATATCTATTAATATGCATACATATTCTTTGATTCCATTATTATTTCTATGGAAGTTAGCATTAACAAGTAGAGGTTGTGTCTCCCCTGTTTTTTTCAAAAGCTCAAGGTTTATTTCTTTCACATGCCCCTTAAATTGTAACATAGGGAAAAAGTGCGTTTCACAATACATCTTGCTTCCGATAGTTAGGAAATTGTATATACTTAACCCTTTAGCGTTTTTTTCTTCATCGCTATACTTCAACCAATTTTTTAAGGTGTTATTAATTTGAATTACTCCTCCCCGCTCGTCAATTACGAGGTATCCGCAAGGAGCATTATCCATGATATCTCCAGTAATCATAAAAATGAAATTGGTTATTCGTTAAGTATTAGAAAATTGGCTATTGCATCAGTAGTAATTTTGGGATTACTCATGTGCGGACAATGACCATGAGTTTGAAGTATTTCTAGTTTGCTTTTGGGGAGTTGATGGTGAATATATTCTCCAACTTTTTGAGCGGCCAAAAAGTCGTTAGTAACCTGTATAACTAATGTATTGGTTTGGCTTTTAAGCAGATCTGCTCGGTTATCACTAGTGAAAGTTACCTTGGCAAAGTGTTTGGCTATCGTAGGGTTATTTCGGCAAAAGCTTTCTTTGAGTTCTTCTGCTAGTTCGGGCTGATCAGGAGTTCCCATTATAGCAGGTGCAATTTCGCTTGACCACCCTAAATAGTTACTTTCAACAGCATTTATTAAATTATCTATATCTTCTGTAGAAAAACCACCTTGGTAATTTTCTTTATTGATGTAACAAGGCGAAGGCGTAACCATTATTAAGCTCGAAAATATCTCTGGGGCACTATTTGTTGCAAGCAAGCCAATCATAGCACTTACAGAATGCCCTACTAAAATCACATTAGATAATTCTAGCGACTGACATATTTCTACAATATCGTCGGCATAACCCTGAAGGCTATCATATTTATCGAAATTATAATGCTCAATATCAGAGTTTCCTGCCCCCATTAAATCCATCAAAACTATCTTATAGTTGTCTTTAAAATAAGGAAGTAATTTTCTCCACATATTTTGATCACATCCGTAGCCATGTACGAACAAAATAGGTTGGGAGCCATTGCCAGTTAGATTAATATTAAATTTTGAAAGGGTATTGGTTTTAAAACTCATGTTTGTTTTGATTAAAAAATAGCTATGAACTGATGCAAAAAAATGCATTTAGATAGTACGATTTTTTTTATTGACTTCCTCCTGCTTTGAAACCAATTACTAAGATATCATCTATTTGTTTTTGAGGTTCGTTGTTACCAAGCATCCATTCGTCTAATCTTTGAGAAAGCACCTCTTTTTGTTGTTGCAAGGGTAGCTGATGGATTTCAAAAAGTAATTCTTTCAATTTTTTAGTAGTAAACTTACGCTTTCCTCCGTTTCCAAACTGATCGGGGAAACCATCGGAAAACATGTAAAAGTACGTAGGGCTATTATCGGGTGTTTTTAACGAAATTGTATGCCTACTGAAAATTCTTACTCTTTCTTTCTGCTGCCCTCCAATTGATTTTCTCTCCCCTTTAATATCGTGGAGTTCATTATTTTGAATATAAACTAAAGGTCTTTTTGCCCCAGAAAAGGTGAGTTCTTGTGCTTCTAAATCGATTACACAGACTGACATATCCATGCCATCTCTATTTTTATTTTCATCTTGTTGAAGAGATGATTGAATCCGTCGGTTCATTTCATTAAGGATAACATCAGGATATATAATTTTTCTTTGGTCAATAATTTCATTCATTTCGGTGTTGCCCACCATACTCATAAAAGCACCCGGTACACCATGCCCAGTACAATCTATCGCTGCAAATATAATTTTGCCTTTTACCTCGTTGAACCAATAAAAATCGCCACTTACAATATCTCTTGGTTTAAAGAAAACAAATGATTCGGGGAGGTGTTTTTGGATTTTACTATCGGAAGGTAAAATGGCACGCTGAATACGTTCTGCATAATTTATACTTGCCGTAATCTGATTACTCTTTTTCTGAATACTATCGCGATGCAAAGAAATTTCTTCGTTTTGCTTAAGGATACTTTCTTGTTGGGCTAAGATTTCTTCGTTTTGTAAGTTGATTTCCTCGTTTAGTTCAGAGAGTTCTTGCTTTTGTATTACTAGTATTTGGTTAAGCTTGCGTTGCTTTCTAAGACTTATAAAAATTACAATTAGCGTAAAAAGTACAAGCCCCCCTCCGGCAATAGAAACTTTGATAATATCTTTCTGTCTTGATTTCTCAATCACTAATTTATTAACCTTTGCTTGCTCGCTCAAAACTTTTGATTTTTCCTCAAGAACTTTTAGTCGTGTATCTTTTAGCCTTATTTCGCGCACCATTAAACTGTCTTTTAGATCGTCTTGCATAAATTCCTTTAAAATAAGGCTATCAAAAAGAGCATCTTTTTCTTTACTAAGCTCATTTTTACTTTTTCTGGTACTGTATATTTGGCGGTTTTTTTGAGCAATTTTTTTGGTTAAAGTGGCCTCTGTAGAATCTAGTTCTCCTTCCATTAGCTCTATCGCTTTGGCTGCAGAGTCTAAAGCAGTTTCCCTCTCTTTTAATTCTATTTCAGTGGTTTGGGCAAACTCTGCTAGGTAGGCGGCAAAGTCGCCCTGCAGTTGTTGGTATTCTTTTAAAGCCCTTCTATCTCTAGGCTTAAGGTTAGACTGGTTCGCTAAATCTTGGTAGCTATTCAGTACTATTTTAACCATAAACTCTTTCATCTTTTTCTGATTTATCAAATCAGATTCGTACAACTGCTTGTAGATCAAATAAGCGGCTTCGTAAATATCAATAGCCTTATCGTGCCTTTTAAGATGAAAGGCATAAAGTGTCCCTAAATTGTTATATGAGGTAAGTAAACCTTCAGAGTAGTTCAATTGAGTCGCTAATTTTTCAGCATCTTCTGCGTATTTTTCTGCTTTTTTGGGGTTCGATAGCATATAGCGTTCCGAAAGTATATTCAGTACATCAACTTGATCTCTATCTTCGCGGTTCTTAGCTACTACAGCTTCCAACTGCTCAACAGTTAGTTCCTCTTGCGCATACAATGGAGTCAATAAGATTGAAAAAATAGTGAGCAGTGCTAACTTGTATAACATACCGTACTTAAATGGATACCCTTTAATATTCTTAAATAACTTTGGAAACTTACTACTACAATAACTTTGAACTCTAAATATTTAGTATTAGTACCACGGTAGAGAACAACGATATTTTATAAATAGCTTTTAATGTTTGCTAATGTAGCTAAGTAGGTGGGTAGGTGGGTAGCATTAGCATTAATTTGGATTAAACCTTCAGGTGCTTTACTCTGTAGCGGGTTGCTTTACAAGCCCTAAACGCTCTAAAATATTTTATTTTTGGTACAGAAAAACTACAAACGGACTCCCCACACGAGGATATCGTCGCGCTGCTGTGTGTCTTTTTGGTGGTTGTCGAGGAATGCCTCTAGTTTTTGTTTCTGAGACGCCACGTCTAATTCAGCAACTTCCATTAAAAGCGATTTTAGTTTCACTCGGCCAATTTTTTTCCTGTCAATATCATTTTGGTCAACATAGCCATCGCTTAACAAGTAGAGGATACTCCCTTTTTTAAGTACTACTTCTTTCTCTGTAAAAACTTTTTCTTTTCTTACATTGGCTCCTAAAGAGCTTTTATTTCCTTTTATTTCAACGATTTCATCAGTTCCTTGCTCAAAATAATAGAGAGGTCTTTTTGCACCAGCAAACCGTACTCTTATTTTATGGTTACCCACTTCTTCGAGTGCTACTAAAATGGCATCCATTCCGTTTACATCGCCGGTAAGTTCTTGCTTTAAGGCAAATTTAATGTCAACGTCGAGCTTGTGTAAGGCTTCGGCTAGGGAAGGCACTTTTTGAAGCCCAATCACTTTATCGAGTAACGAATTCCCTATCATACTCATAAAAGCCCCTGGTATTCCGTGGCCGGTACAATCTACTACGGCAAGGTAAGTAGCTGTTTCATCTTTCCTGAGCCAGTAAAAATCGCCTGAAACTACGTCTCTTGGTCGGTAAATTACAAAGTATTCGGCAAGCGCTTCTTGCATCCTCGACTCAAAAGGTAACATTGCCTCCTGAATGAGTTTTGCGGAACTTAAACTATTATTGATTTTCAGGTTCTGTACTTTCAGTTCGTTGTTCTGTTTTTCAATGTACTCTCGCTGCGACATCATTGCCTCGTTAAGCTGTTGTAGTTCTTCTGTTTGTGCGAGTAGTTCATTTTGTTTTTTGGCAATTTCTTTGTTTTTATTGGTAAGCTGCTCGTTGCTGCGCCTTTTTATTTGGTATCGGCTATATAGCAGAAAAACTAAGATTACTGCCACTAATGCGCCACCAATAGCAGAGTTTCTGATGAGTGCTTCCGTTTTTAATTCTAAAGCTTGTTTTTGCAATTCTGTATTCTGAAGTTCATATTCTTTAGAAAGGAGTGCAATGTTTTGGTAGCGTGTAGAGGTATCTTGTGCGGCAACTTCCTGAATTAAATCGTTTACATCGTTCCCGAAATACTCCCTTAAAATTTTATTAATCTCTGCATCAAAAGTATTGCTTGTAAAAAAAGTATTGATTGGTTCGTCCCAATCACTAGCGAGCGGATAGGCAATTCCATATCCCCCATCATTTTTCTTTTGAAATAATTCTTGCCTTCTGATTTGAACGCCTTTCTGTCTGGCAAGTAAATAAGAAGAAAGTTGTGAGTAACTGAATAAGTCATCTTCTTCCGAAATGCGCTCGGCAATTGCATCGAAGTGCGATAGATACTCTTGCTTAATATCCATTTCTAAGGCAGTTGAAAGTTGATTTAAGTTTTGTTCGTAAGTACTGCCTCTTAAGCTAAGAGCTGTTAGATTTTCAAATATTTTTATAAAATCGGTAGTGTCTGAAGCTACGGGGAGGTTGTAACTACTAATGAGTACTTCTATATCTGGAAGGTACGAAAGTGTAAATTTTACTTCTGAAAGTCTTTTTGGGGTAATAGAAAACGAAGCGCTCCCAAACTCGCCAGATTTCCCATTTTTTATTTGTGCATACAGCGAGGCAAAGTCCGGATTGGGTACATAGTTTACATTCAAGTTAACCTCATACTTCTTTTTTACAAACTCCTTAAAAGCCTCAATCAGTTCGTATTCTATTCCTTTTAAGGCTTGCCCTTCTTCGTAGAAAAATGGTTCAAAATTGAAGTAATAGACCACTATTTCGCCTTCTTGGTTTTTCTTGCAATCTTCCCAAGCCGATTGTGCCAAAACATGAGTTCCTGTGCAGCAAAATACAATGTAAAGCACTTTAAATATGCCCTTCTTAAAATTAAACCTCATATAAATAATCGGGGATTTATGGTGGAACTAATGTTACAAAACAGGGGAAGTACTCAATTATCAGTTGTCGTTTGTTCATAAAACTACAACAGAAAGTTAACAAAATCAAACAATTGAGCGGCTGCAAGGCGGCATTACAATTGGTATATTTTCTTTATAAGGGCTACTTTTTCAGG
>CAZFQW010000194.1:0-6847 GCA_964521225.1 uncultured Roseobacteraceae bacterium | reverse complement strand
TAAAATTTTGATTTTTAGCAAGATGTTTCTTTGAATCAAGCTTGCATATAACGGTCTCGGCTATGCGTAGTGCGGGATTTCAGGGCATTTACCTTTCAATTTAGCACTTAGTTTATTTAATGAAATCACTTTATTTTCAACACTTTAGCCCGCATTACGTATAGCCATTGTTGGGCACAGTTTTTTATTTCCGCTCTATTGTAACCCAAGATTTGTCAAATCCGATAGCCTCAAGTATTTTTTCTTTATCTAATCTTTCGGGCTGTTTAATTTTTAAAATCAAAGTATGCTCAGGAACTGGTTCGTGAATTGTAAATTGTGAACCGTGTGGTTGCCAAGTAAAGCGTTTTGTTTTAGTTCCTTTTACGAAGCCTTCTAAATTCCCACGTGGATTCCAAACAAAACCGAAAAGCTCTGGGTCGTATCTAATTGTGTCAAATTCAAAAACAGCAACTTGGGAAAGGTCATTTGATTTGACAAGTACAACAGTTCTTAAATTCTTGAATTTTTCACGAATTGCTGAAACTCTTTCATTCCAAATTTCTAAAACTTGTTCGCCAACTTCATTTGGGTCAGCAGTTGTGTCAATTGTTCCACCATATGAATAAACAGGCGAATTACGACCAGAAATTAGACGTACTTGTTTTAAATCTTTGAAATCCTTTACATTTGATTTAACAGTTTTTGCTCCCCAAGCTGTATTACCTATTACAACATCATCAAGTCCAACATTTGATGGTTTCCAATCTGCACCAATGCAAATTGCAAAAATCTGTTCCCATTCTGAACCTTCAAGGTCTCCACGACCTTTACTTGCCAATAGATAAACAATTTCTTGTCCAAGAACATATGGGAAATCCGAACTGAATTGGTTTAATGGATAAGCAGCAACTGATTTATTGACTGTTCTTAATTTTGGTGAGTTGCGTTTGTCCATTAACTTGGATTATATTTTAAATCATATTCTCTCAACACGCTTGCCGGTTCGAGTGTTGTTGCAACATAAGGAAGTAATTTTTGAACAACTGCCTTAATCATATTTACAGGAACCGCATTTCCAGCTTGTTTTTTTGCTTGTGCATCACTCACTACAATTTTATACCAATCTGGGAATCCTTGAAGTCTGAACATCTCTCTTGGCGTCAAACGTCTTTCTCCATTTACTAACAAATAGTTATGTGAAGCTCCCGAACGAAGCGCACAGGAATATGGATATGAACAAATATTACCCGATTTGTTTTCGTGCCAAATTGAAGGATAATATGAGGATTGGTGTTTCTCTTTTCTTTTCTCTCTTATAAATTCAGATGCAAAATACTTTTTGTCAACTTTGGTTTCCAAAATTTCATTTAAAGATTTATAAGGTTTTTCGGGATTTGGAAATGTAAACATAATTGGTTCACGATGTCCAACGATTACAACTCTTTCTCGTTTTTGAGGTAATCCATAGTCCAATGCGTTCAGAACGCTGTATTGAACGTGATAACCTAAATCTTTTAAAGATTGGACAATGATTTTTAAAGTTTTACCTTTGTCGTGTCCAACAAGTTGTTTTACATTTTCTAGAATGAATGCTTTTGGTCTTTTTGCCTCAATTATTCTCGCAATATCAAAAAAAAGTGTTCCTCTTGTGTCGTTTAAACCTTTCATTTGTCCAATGATACTGAAAGGTTGGCAGGGAAATCCACCAAAAAGTATGTCGTGTTCAGGAATATCGTTTTCATTGATTTTGGTAATGTCTCCAAAAGGTTTTTCGCCAAAATTTGCTTCATAACTTTCTTGAGCATATTTATCAATGTCGGAAGAAAATACACATTCAGGTTGAATGTCATTTTCCTCACACGCCTCCTCAAAGGAGACTCTAAAACCTCCAATTCCACAAAAGAGGTCGATAAATTTTAGTTTTTCTTGATACATATTTGAAAGATAATATTCTATTGCTAAATTTTTTAAGTCAAACCTAAATTTTAATGATTAACGAGGTTTTTCTTAAATTGCGCCCAACTCCTATCATATATACAATAGCAAAATCAAACCATTCACTGGTTATAAAACTAACTATTCACTGAAAACTGATTACCGCTTACTTCTAAAAACCTACCTTCGGTTATCTTCATTTTCTAATATGCTCAGATAGCTTATGTACCGACTTTCTGCAATTTTACCATCCTCAATTAAATCCTTTACAACACAGCCTGGTTCGTGTGTATGGGAGCAGTTATGATATTTACATTGGTTCATTACCGCCTTTATTTCGGGGAAATAAAAGCCGAGTTCGTTGTTTTCTATGTCTAAAATACCAAACTCTTTAATACCTGGGGTGTCAATCATATAGCTGTCTGTCCCTAAAACGAACATTTCGGCAAATGTTGTTGTATGCTTTCCTTTTTGGGCATACATAGAGACTTCGGCTGTTTTCTGTTCAATGTTATTATCTAACTGATTTAATAGGGTTGACTTACCCACACCTGAATGCCCTGAAAGCAAAGTCGTTTTACTTTTGATTTTTTCGTGTAGTACATCCAGATTTGTTCTTTCAGTGGCTGAAACATGTAGGCATTCGTAGCCTAAGTTGTTATACAATGCTGCTAGCTCATTTTGGTAGGCGATACCCTCGTCGTTCAGTAAATCTATTTTATTGAAAATGATGATTGTTGGAATTCGGAACGATTCGGTAGATACCAAAAACCGATCGATGAAACCTAGGGAAGTTCTTGGAAATACTAAAGTAGCTACCAAAATGGCTTGGTCTATATTAGCAGCAATAATATGCCCATGTGTTTTTTTATGTGTCGACTCTCTAATTACATAATTGTTTCGTGGTAAAATCTTAGTGATTAGTGCTGTTTTTTCTTCTACATCTTCAATTTCGAAGTGAACGTAATCGCCTACTGCAATGGGGTTGGTAACTTTGTTTTTATCTTTTTTGAAAATACCCCTTAACCTTCCTTTCAATATATTGCCAGCCTCGTCTTGTAAATCGTACCATAAGCCGGCTGAGCGCATTACAACGGCTTTTTTATGATTTGTTTCTTCACGCATTAATTTGGAGGTATTTCACTATATAATCTAGAATTTGCTGGGTTGCTCCCGTTTTATTATTCACAAAGTTACTTGCTTTTTTGCCTGCATCTTCTCGCAATGCTTTCTCATCATACAATTTGTGAAATATTTCTGTAAAGTCAGCTTCACTTTTTACTGAAAAGGCTGCTTTTAAGGCAACTAAATCAATCGCCTCTTTAAACTTTCGATAATTTTCACCAAAAACAACGGGAATTCCGTAAACAGCCGCTTCTAAAGTGTTGTGTAGTCCTTTTCCAAAAGCACCTCCAATGTAGGCTATATTTGCATATTGATATAAGGAAGAAAGCATTCCGATGTTATCAATAATAAGGATATCTGCTTGTGCATTAGAGTTAAATACCGAGAAACGAATTGTTTTTTTACGGGTGAAAAAAGATTCAATTTTCTTTAAGCTAAGTTCTGCGATTTCGTGAGGAGCAATAATAATTTTTAAAGGCTTTGAAAAGTGCTCTAATGTTGGGGCAATCACTTCTAAATCGTGGGGCCAGCAACTGCCAATCACTAAACAAAAAGCATTATGGGTAAACTGCTCTGCGATTTCAATTTTCTTTTTTTTACTTTCAATTTCTTTTACCCTATCGAAACGTGTATCGCCCGAAACGGTCGTTTGCTCAATTCCAATATCCTCTAATAATTTTTTCGATTGATTGTCTTGTAAAAACAGGTGGTTTAAAGACCCCACCATTTTCCTAAAAAAAGAGCTCTCAGGTTTAAAAATAGAATTTTCGGGGATAAATATCGAGGAAATACAAATGGTATTCACTCCGTTTTTCTTCATGGTGGCAATGTAGTAATGCCAAAACTCATACTTTACAAAGATTGCCATTTTGGGTTGTAGCAGTTCATAAAACTTATGCGCATTTTTAGGAGAATCTCCCGGTAAATACGTGATTAAATCGGCGTGTTGATATTTTTTCCTTATTTCATACCCACTCGGAGAGAAAAAGGTAAGTGCTATCGCTATTTCGGGGAAGCGCTGCTTACATGCCTCAATTACTGGCCTGCCTTGCTCAAACTCGCCCAAAGAGGCGCAGTGAAACCAAATAACAGTGCGACTATTTGTCTTGGAAAAGTTTTCTAACACTCCCCACGATTCTTGTCTGCCTGTGTATGTTAGCTTCGCCTTTTCAATAAAAAAAGAAGCTAGCCAAATTGCAAAACCATACAGTTTTAGTCCTAAGTAATATAAAATTTTTGCCATCGGATACAATGATAGCAGTCAGCAGTTTATTTCAGAATAATTTCTTACAGTATTATAGGTAGTTGAGTCTATGCTTAAAATAAGTACTGAAAAGAATCATGATTTTTTTAGCATCAGGCACTCTTATTCTTTCGCTCAATACCATGTTGGTAGAAGAGGAACGGATTTTTTTGAAGAGTTTCAGATAGTATGCATAGGCTAAGTATACACCTGCTCGGGCATTTTTTGGGAGTCTTACAATCCCTTTGTAGGCATCGTCGAAATCTTTCTGGATATCTGCTTCAATCGCTTTTTTTGCATCGTTGTTAAACTGAGTAAAGTCAACTCCGGGGAAGTAAACCCGTCCTCTTTCTTGGTAATCGCTTTTCATATCTCGTAAGAAATTTACTTTCTGAAAGGCTGCCCCTAGGCTTCTGGCAGGTTCTTTTAGCGATTGATATTCTGCTTCATCTCCATTGCAAAAAACTTTTAAACACATTAAGCCTACTACTTCTGCCGAGCCATAAATATATTTTTGATAAAGGCTGTCGTCGTATTCATTGTCGTGTAAATCCATTTCCATGCTCACCAAAAATGCGTCGATTAGCTCCCGGTCTATATTATACTCCGTTACAACTTTTTGAAAAGAGTGTAATACTGGGTTAAGACTTATTTTTTCTTCTATGGCCTGCCACGTATCTTCTCTAAATCTATTAAGTAGCTTCGCCTTGTCGTAATCGTGGAAAGTATCAACGATTTCATCTGCGTAGCGAACAAAACCATAAACAGCATAAATGGGGTAATGCAGTTTTTTATGAAGCGTTTGAATTCCCAAAGTAAACGAGGTGCTGTAATGCTGAGTAATTAGCTTACTACATTTGAAAGTGGTTGTATCGTACAGGTTCATAGTTGAAAATATTCTCGGTGGAGTTTGAAAGCCCTCTTTAATTATCAGCGACTTTAATAAAATCAATCAAAAGCAGATATGTTTACCCATAAAGTATTGAAAACTTGCAAAGCATATCTGTAAGTAAATATTCAGTTTTAAATTAGGAATTACGAATTTTTTAAAATGTTCATAATCAATATTTTATCTAATGAGTAAATTATCTTTGATTTCGTCTAAGGGCTTATCGTGTGAAAAATCATCGGTAAAAAATGGTTTTAATGCCAATCTTTATGGATTTCGTTTGCTACCACTTGCCCTGAAATCAAAGAAGGAGGCACTCCAGGGCCGGGTGTTGTAAGTTGCCCTGTGTAATATAAGTTTTTCACTTTCTTACTTTTTAAACTTGGTTTTAGAATCGCTGTTTGCAAGAGTGTGTTCGCAAGTCCGTAAGCATTCCCCTTAAATGCGTTATAATCTTGCTTAAAATCGTTGTGTGCATAACTGCGTTTGTAAATAACATGTTCTTTAATAGACTGACCTACAAATCGCTCTAGCCGTTCCATAATCATATAGTAATATTTCTCGCGAAGTGCTTCGTTGTCTTCTAAGTTAGGTGCTAAAGGAACGAGTAAAAATAAGTTTTCCTGCCCTTTGGGGGCTACAGAGCTATCAGTAACAGAAGGGGCACATACATAAAACAATGGTTTAGATGGCCAAGAAGGCGCTTTATATATTTCATGCGCATGTTGCTTAAAGTCTTCATCGAAGAATAGGGTATGATGGTGCAACCCCTCAATTTTTTTGTTGATCCCTAAATAAAATAGCAAAGAAGAAGGTGCCATTACGCGTTTATCCCAGTATTTAGGTGAGTAGCTTCGTTTTGTTTCGGGTAACAACTTGGTTTCTACATGGTGATAATCTGCTCCGGCTACCACTACATCGGCATGGTGGTGCCCTGTTTCGGTAAGTACAGCTTGTATATTATTTCCTTCCCATTGGAAACCTGTTACATTTTGATTGTACTTAAAAGTTACACCTTGCTCTTCTGCTAACTTCACCATGCCTTCCACAATTTTGTGCATTCCGCCTTGCGGATACCAAGTCCCTAATTTTAAGTCGGCATAGTTCATTAAACTATATAGGGCGGGAGTTTCTTCGGGGGTAGCCCCCAAAAAAAGGACTGGAAACTCTACAATTTTCAAAAGCTTTTCGTTTGTAAAAAACTTTCGGACATGGCTCGACATGGAGTTAAAAATATCCATTCGGGTCATATCTATTAGTAATTTAGGGCTTGCAAATTCTAATAAAGAGCGACTCGGTTTATAAACTAAGTTATTGATACCCACCTCATACTTGTAGGCGGCTTGTTTCAAAAAAGCTTTGAGTTGTTTGCCGCTGCCTGCCTCAAAAGTGTCGAACAAGGTACAAAGCTCTTCTAAATTGGCGGGCATGTTTACGGAATCATCAGCACCAAAAACCACGGTATAGGATGGGTCAAGCCGTTCTAGTTGATAGTAGTCTGCTACTTTTTTGTTGAATTTGGCAAAGTAATTATCGAATACATCGGGCATCCAATACCAACTAGGCCCCATATCGAAGGTGAAGCCTTCTGCCTGAAATGTGCGCGCTCTGCCTCCGGGACCATCATGTTTTTCTAGTAAAGTAACATGATGACCTTTTTGTGCAAGTGAAGT
>CAZFQW010000193.1:0-6866 GCA_964521225.1 uncultured Roseobacteraceae bacterium | reverse complement strand
TGCTTTTCGTGTTAAAGAAATGTGATTAATAAAGCTTAGAGAAACAATAAACAGTTGTAGTAGGTTGGCTCAATGTAGTTGAAATCAGTTATAACAAACAGATTCATTTAATATCATCTTACAACATTCATGAAAAATTTCTACCTGATTTTAATGCCCTTGCTTTTATTGGCAACTGTTGGTGTTGCCCAAAGGCCTGGCGGCGGCAGATATGGCGGTGGGGCCTCTTCCTCTTCTATTAAAGGAAAAATTACTGGTATAATGGTTGATTCTCTATCGAAAGAAACGCTGCCTTTTGTAAGTGTAGTGGTGAGAAACCCGCGCACCAAAAAAGACGTTACGGGTGGCATTACCAACGAAAAGGGAGAGTTCAAGTTAGTGAATATCCCCGTGGGAACTTATCAGGTTTTAGCTTCTTTCGTAGGTTATGGGGCATGGAGTAAAGAAATTACCATGACACCTAAAAACCCCGATGTAGATTTGGGTAAAATCCTCTTATCTTCTACCTACCAAGAGCTAGAAGAAGTAACCGTTGAAGGGCAAAAAGAATTAATCGTGAATAAGATTGACCGAATTGTTTACAATGCAGAACAAGATGTAGCAAATGCAGGTGGCGATGCTGCCGATGTTCTCAGAAGAGCACCATTGTTAAATGTAGATTTAGAGGGGAATGTATCGCTAAGAGGAAGTCAGAATATTCAAATCTTAATTAACGGTAAGCCCTCATCAATTGTAGCGAGTAGCCCTGCCGATGCGCTAAGAGCTATTCCGGGCGATCAAATTGAAAGTGTAGAGGTAATTACAACGCCTTCGGCAAAATACGATGGAGAAGGTACTGCGGGTATCGTTAATATCATCACTAAGAAAAAAACACCTGAAGGTTTTGCAGGTAATTTAAACCTTTCGGCAGGAAACATTAGCAACAGAGGGGTGTTAGGAATTACCGCCGGAAGAGGTAGGTTTGGCTTTAATGCGAACGGCAGTACTTATTACAGCCTTCCTCGAAATGGTCCTTCTTCCTTTTATAGAGAAGATAGAATTGGCGAGCAATTAAGGGTTTTAAAAGAAGATGGCAACAGCAGGTCAAGCCGTTTAGGATTCTTTGCCACAGCAAGTGCCTTCTATGATTTTAACGCCTATCATGCTCTAAGCAGTTCTTTTAGGCTAAGAGGTTTTTCTTCTACCAACGATGTAACCTTTAACACCAATTTTGTAGACCCTGTAAACCAAATCACTCAAAACTATGAGCGTACGAGCGATAGTAAGAATTTATTTAGTGGTTACGAGTGGTCGTTGGATTATGCTATGAAATTTCCTAACCAAAAAGAGCGCGAATTAAACTTTGCCTACAAATTAGATGGTAACGTACAAGACCAAGAATTTATAATTGGTCAGAATGATTTAATAGGCGACGACCTTTCCCTTTTCCGTGATGAACGAAATAATAATGATGGAGATAACACCGAACAAACTTTTCAAGTAGATTATGTGCATCCGATTAGCAATAATTTTAAACTTGAAACAGGTGGTAAAGGTATTTTGAGAACAGTAACAAGTGATTTCCAATACGATGTATTTAACACAGATCGTGGTGTATACGAAGCGGATAATAACCAAACCGATGTGTTTAACTATTACCAAGATGTAGTTGCCGGTTATGTTTCCTCTAACATTAAATTAGGTGATAAAATAGGGATAGTGGCAGGCTCTCGCTACGAGTATACCGCCATTCGTGGCGATTTTGCGCAACAAGAAACCGAGTTTAGTAACGACTACCAAAATATCCTCCCTTCGGTTATTGTAAACAGAAAATTTGGGAAGTTCTCTAGTTTAAAAGTGAGCTATAACAGAAGGATTCAGCGTCCGAACTTACGTTTTATTAACCCTTACGTAGTGGTTGATAACAACAGAAACATTAGCCAAGGTAACCCAGAAATTGAGCCTGAACTTACCGACCAATACGAGTTGGGATTCAACACTTTTATTAAAAAAGCTTCTGTAAATGCAGCGGTCTATTACCGTAAAACCACCGACGTAATTGAAAGTTTCTTAGAGGTAAATCCAGCAGGTATTTCGGTAACAAGTTTCAGAAATATCGGGGAGAGCAATTCTTTTGGATTAAACTTCTACACCTCGATAAAACTATTTGAAATTTGGACTTTAAGAGGTGGTTTCAACCTATTCACTTACCAAGCCGAAGGCGTTATTGATGGTCGAAGATTGAGCAACAACGCCATTCTTTACAATGGCAACATTAACTCTAACCTACAATTAGGGAAAGATTGGGTGATTGATTTATTCGGTTTTTATCGTGCGCCGAACCAAACTTTACAAGGTAGAAACCCTTCTTTTTCGTTAATGAGTATGGGAATCAGAAAAAATATTTGGGAGAAAAAAGGAGCTATCGGAATCAGAATTGTTGAGCCTTTCTTTCAATTCAAAACGTTTGAAAGTGAGTTAACAGGAGCGAATTTTTTCCAAACAAGTGAAAGAAATATTCCATTCCGTTCATTTGGTATCAACTTTCAATACAAGTTTGGTAAGCTCGATTTTAGTCAGCGTCAGCGAAGAACTAAGATTAACAACAACGACCAAGACAGCGGAGGCGACAACAACCAGTTCTAGCCCCCTACTTAACTAATTTATAAGCACCTATAAAAACATCCTTCGGGGTGTTTTTATATAATGTGCTGAATGAACACTAATACATAACGTTTCCTCTGCTGTATTTTAAAGTTTAAAATTATGGTAGAAGGCCAAATCAGTTGTATTTGGTAAAAGTGGCAATACTTGAAATATAAGCGTAATCAAAAGGAGCAGTTTCCTATATTTTATACTAGCGGATTTGCTTAAGAGCCTTAAAAAAGCCCTATTTTAATTTAATAAAATAGGGCTTTGAGTTTTATTTCTATTTGAAATTTTATTCATCATCATCATCCGAAGCAACTCTTCCTGCAATGGAATCGTCGCGGCTAGCTTCGGCAATTGATTCCCTCATGCTTGTATCGGCTTGTACGTTTTTAAGCTGATAGTAATCCATAATTCCCAATCTGCCCGAGCGGAATGCTTCTGCAATTGCTAGCGGTACTTCGGCTTCAGCTTCAATAAATTTTGCTTTCGATGCCTGTGCTTTCGCTCTCATTTCTTGCTCTACTGCCACCGCCATTGCTCTGCGTTCTTCGGCTTTGGCTTCGGCTACTTTTAAATCGGCATTGGCTTGGTCAATTTGGAGCGTTGCCCCAATATTTGAGCCTACATCTATATCGGCAATATCAATCGACAGAATTTCGAAGGCAGTGCCCGAATCGAGTCCTTTTTCAAGCACTAGCTTAGAGATTCTATCAGGATTCTCTAAAACATCTTTATGCGATTTGGACGAACCTATTGAGGTAACAATTCCTTCTCCTACTCTTGCTAAAATGGTTTCTTCTCCAGAACCACCTACTAACTGTGCAATGTTGGCTCTTACAGTAACTCTTGCTTCTGCTTTTAACTGAATCCCATCTTGTGCTACTGCCGAAACGGTGGGTGTTCTAATTACCTGTGGATTTACTGATATTTGAACTGCCTCAAATACATCACGCCCTGCTAAGTCAATTGCGGCGGCTTGCTTAAAGGAAAGTTCGATATTTGCCTTATCGGCAGATATAAGTGCTTTAATTACGGAAGGTACGTGTCCGCCTGCCAAATGATGAGTTTCTAAATCGGCTACGGAAAGATTTAGGCCGGCTTTGGTTGAGGTAATCAGCGACTCTACAATTATACGTGGCTGTACTCTTCTTACCCTCATGAACACTAAATCGAATAGCCCAACTTTTACCCCAGAAAATATTGCGGTAATCCACAAATTAACTGGCACAAAGTACATAAACATAAAGAAGCCCACTAACCCTATCGCTAAATAAATAAGAAATAAATACATGTTTTGTTATGTTTAATTAGTGATTTTTAGTTGTGTTTAATTGCTTTCAATACAACTCTACTTAAAGGTAAAAGTATCCGTTGAATTTTCATACACTATTGAAATCTTAATTTAAAAGATTAGGCGCCTAGGCCCAAAAAATAGGCACTAGGCCCACCCGCCCACAAAGTAGCTTCTTTGGTTTGTATCCGTGTGCTGCTGTTAAAATTCGCATCATGCTGAGTAGCAACAAAAAAGGAAGCCTTTAAAGACTTCCTTCTGTTATTTTAAACACTCCCAATTTTACTTAGATTGAGCCAATCATAATAAAGGCTGACCAGTATTTGGGATCGCTAAAATCTTTTCTGAGAGAGATTTTGGCTTCTGAAAATGCTTTTCTTTTATCCATCTTTTTATCGTACAAGTTTTCGTAGAAGTTGGCCATTAATTGTTGCGTGGCATCATCATCTACTTTAAATAAACTCATAATAATTGCCTCTGCTCCTGCTACTAAGAAGGCTCTTTGTAAACCATATACCCCCTCGCCTACTTTCACATCGCCTTTACCTGTTTCGCAGGCACTTAGTATCACAATGTCAGTATTATCAAAGTTGAGGTTCATGGCTTCGTAGGCGGTTAATACTCCGCCTTCACGGTTAAAAGCATATACATTGTTGGGATCTGCCATTAAATCGCCCGCGTTTTTTAACAATACACCGGAACGAAGCAAAGGATTGGTTACTGCTCTATCTTGGCTCAAATTACTATCATCCGAACTCCCTTGGTCTGCTAAGAAAAAGCCATGGGTGGCTATATGAAATATTTTAGGGCTTTTCAGGTCTCTTATTTGCTCTTCGGTTGCCTCATTATTTACAAATACTTGTACATTAACTGCTGAATGATTTTGTAGAATTTCGTTAATTTTTTCAATTTCTACTTGGGTTCCGGGAAGCTGTGTAATTGCTCTGTCGGTGTAAGTATTGTACTCACTTTCTTTTAGGTTGCTATAAAATATGGGGTTTCCAATCAAACTTATCGTTTCATTACCACTTTCAGAAGCTGTCTGAGGGGCTGCACCTGCATTTCTACTGATTACAATATCCTTGGTATTACTTACTAGGATGATGTTGGTGCTATCAATTACATAATTTGTTCCCCCAAGTAACAAGCCTTCAATATTAATTTGATTAAATACTCCCTCAGATGAAACATATATTCTTCCGTCTTCTCCTAAGTTTGGAATCTGTTGAGCAATAGGTTTCCAAAAATATTCGTAAGACTCTAAATCTTCAATTTCATATTCAACCGAGGATCGGTAAACACTCAAACCTGCGGTTTCTAAATAGTTGCCATTTGGGAGGTAAACCACTTTGGGGTTGTTTCTAGTTTGTGGAGTAATAACCATGGCGGCATAAATTACTGAATCGGTAAAAACTTTATCGAAATGGCGATACCTGATAATTTCTATGGCTACCTCGTTGCTTTTTAAGTTATCCCTAACTTGTTCCCAAATGATGGGTTCTTCGTTAACTGCGTTAAAGAGCGCATTTTGGGAAAGACTTTTTTCAATATCTTCAATATCTTTTTGTAGCCTCTGAGGGTCCACATCTTCTTCTTTTTGCTGCTCAATTGACATGGATAAAACGCGTGTAAGCCTATCTTTTTTAGCTACCCAATCGTTGTAATTAGCCACAAGCGTAGAGTCTCCGCTCTGTATAATTCTGTTCCTCACTTTTATAGAAGAGCTTAGCAGCAATGCTTTTGTTTGTAGTGTATTGTTGTAAACAGAACCAATTAGCTCAGGTTTTTTAGGAGTGTTAAAGCCAAGTGTGATGAAAAATTCAAAATCGGAACGAATAAGATTCCAGTACCTTGCTTTCTCTCTTTCACTTAAAACAGGGAAAAACTTATCGATATAGTCTATGTAATCTTTTAGGGCAATTTCCGTGTTTTTTTCTGCTTTCTTGTAGTCGTTTAGTGTAAAGTAAGCCCTGCCCATTTTACTAATCGACTTTACATAAGAAGGGTGTTCTTTGCCTAATTCTTTTTTGTAAGTCTTTTTTGCAATGGTGTATTTTTCTAAGGCAGCCTCTGCGTTCCCCCGGCGCATTTCAATATCGCCAATCAGTAGTTCAATTTCGGCACTGTTGATATTTTGGGTATTGCCTAGTTTTTGTACCCAAATATTGTTCGCCGTATTAAGAAGGTTAATGGCTTCATCGAATCTGTCGCTTTCGGTATAAACTAGCGAGAGATTTTTTAAAGCAACAGCATAAACAGGGTTGTCTTCTCCTAAGTTGTTCTGAATAATTTCCCTTGCTTGTTGAAACAATGCTGCAATTTGCTCTAAATCTTCGCCATTAAAATATTTTGTAAGGGCTAATTGCGTATAGGAATTGGCAAGTTCAACATGCTGACCTCCCAATAAATCTGTTTCGGTTTTAATTAC
The DNA here is from genome assembly GCA_964521225.1 of uncultured Roseobacteraceae bacterium. Lineage (GTDB taxonomy): Bacteria > Bacteroidota > Bacteroidia > Cytophagales > Flammeovirgaceae > CAYUJH01. The sequence goes on along the minus strand of CAZFQW010000193.1, from coordinate 516 downwards.
CTTTTCGATATTCTCTTTTGCCCGTTCAAAGTCGCCAATTGCAGTGAAAATATCGGCTTCTACCATTAAACTTTCAGTGATTTGTAACGAGTTTTCCCCAAAATTCTCTAGTGCTATTTGGTATGCTTTTGTTACTAAGTTTTCTGCCTCAATGTATTCGCCATTAATATAGTTGAGGCGCGCAAGTTGGTTATACGGTGTAATTAAAAATCTACTATTTTCTCCATAGCGTTCTTCTCTAATTTTAATAGCTTCGTTTAACAAGCTTTCCGTTTCATCGTAGCGGCCTGTTTTAATGTACAGGTATGCTAGTTCATCGATTGCAGAAGAGCTGGCAATTGAGTTGGCAGAACGCCTATTAAGTCGGTTGGCTGTGGCTAGGTTGGCTTGGGCTTGGTTAAAAAGCCCCATAGTTGCATAGTACCTTGCCGAAGTTTCAAGAACTTGAGAGTACTCTGCATCTAGCCTTCCTCTTTTGTAACTGTTTGGTTTAAATATTTCTAATATTTATTTAAT
>CAZFQW010000192.1:0-6884 GCA_964521225.1 uncultured Roseobacteraceae bacterium | reverse complement strand
CTCAACCATTTACTATCGTGTAAAATTACAGTGCTATTTTTAGTAGGTTCTCCATCTTGCATTTTTAAATGTTTCATTACATTTAAAGCCCCTCCAACGCCGCATTGAATCACCTCCTGATTAATTTCAAGCGACTTTCCTCCCTCAAATAACAAAATAGTTTTACCCATTTTATGGATTGCAGCCCTAACCGATTTAGGAATATAACTTGAATTAAGTATAAAAGGCGCACCAAATACTTTTGCCAGTTCTAGTGTTTTTTCTTGCTGAAAAACACACCTGATGTTAGGGAAGTTTTCTCGCCCTGCCCCTCCTGTATGAAAGTCTAAAACGTAATCGACTAGCGGAGCGATTTCTTTCATAAACTTATAAGCAAATTGGCTGGCTAAGGCACCTTTAGCAGTGCCCGGAAACATTCTATTAAGATCTCTTCCGTCAGGAAATTCTCTATCTTGGTTTAAATAACCGAATACATTAAAAACGGGAATGCAAATGATGATTCCCCTTAAGGGCTTATTGTATTTTTTCCTGATGATATCGCGGACAATGGCTACCCCATTAATTTCATCGCCATGGACACCACCCATTAATAGCAGCACAGGGCCGTCTTCATGCCCACGTTCCACAATTATGGGCATGCTTAAGCTATTTCTAGTATGAAGCTTAGCGACTTCAACTTCAAGCACGGCATTTTCCCCTTTGTGTATTTCTTTTCCTAAAATCACAAATTTTTTATCAGACATTGTGTTTTGCTATGTTTTATAATCTCTTTCATTTTACCCATAAAGGTATTCATTCGGCACTTTAAGCATTTTAAAATGCGCTTTAGGCAACGCTTCGTACATAATAATATATACAGAAGTCTCGAAATAGCTTTGCAACTTAACTAAATATCTATTGAAGCTATTTTCTTTAAAAGAAATTGAATGAGTGCCTACGCTGACAAAACCGAAGATAAAAACACCAAAGAGAACGCCTCAGCATAAGCAAAAAATGCTATTCATCTTATCGTACTTAGAGAAAAAGCCTTACGGCGTAAAGAATTTGATGTGCCAGTACCTCCACCTCTCCAAAACCCTCATCATAAATTGCCCTTGTTCAAAGGTTTTCCAATGAAGAAATGGAAGTTTTCTATAGTAAACAAAAAAAGGAAAGAAACACTGAGTTAGAAGGCGTTTATAAGGTAATTCAGGAGCGGCAAGCGAATGGTTTTTTAAACGAAATAAGCGGTAATCTGTAAACACGAAAAAAGCTTAGCAGGTGGTGGCTCGTTAGCAGCCCGCAAATTAGGTTCGCACATCACGCCAGAATCTTTCTTTGCTCAGTATGAATCGGGCGATTTAAATGTTGTAAAATCGCTAGCCATAAAATTAGGTGCTAAGGCAGCAGCTATGTGATAAGAGTTCCGAGTAATTTTAACCCCAAGCCTAATCGCATAAGGTCTCTCTTTTACAGTTTTCATATCTTCGTTGTTTAATTGATTTCATATTGGTACAATGAAAATATTTTCGGCAGCACAAATAAAGGCTTGGGATGCTTATACTATAAAAAATGAGCCTATCTCATCGGTTGATTTAATGGAACGTGCTTCCCTCGCATTTACCAATTGGTTTGTGGAAAACTATGACAAAAATGAGCATCCAGCTATTTTTTGTGGAATAGGTAATAATGGAGGCGACGGGCTAGCCATTGCTCGGTTACTGCTAGAAAGAGGCTATCTGGCTAAAATATACGTAGTTCGATTCGCTACAAAAACTTCTCAAGATTTTGATATCAACTACGAAAGGTTAAAGAAAATCGCAGAGGTAATTGAGCTGAAAGATGAAGTTGATATTCCCAATCTATCAGCTTTTTCTGTAGTGATTGATGGTATCTTCGGCTCAGGCTTAAGTCGCCAAGCAACAGGAGTTGCTTTAGGGGTAATTCGCCGAATTAATGAGAGCATTAATAAAGAAATTATTTCAATTGATATTGCCTCTGGGCTTTTTTGCGATGCCCATACCGCTGAAATAGAGAAGGTGATTCACCCAACGCACACGGTGAGTTTTCAAACTCCTAAGTTGAGCTTTTTACTTCCCGAAAATGCGATTGCAGTGGGTAAATGGCATACGCTTCCAATAGGGTTACATCCAAAGTATTATGCTGAAACCTCCTCTCAATATGAGTTCACTGATTTTGAATTGATCAAAAAAGTATATCAGCCCCGAACAAAATTTTCTCATAAAGGAACATTTGGTCATGCGCTTCTTTTGGCAGGGAGTTACGGAAAAATAGGGGCAGCAGTATTAAGTACTAAGGCTATATTGAGCTCGGGGGCAGGTCTACTTACTACCTACTTGCCTCAATGTGGCTATACGGTTATGCAATCGTCTGTTCCAGAGGCAATGTGCTTAACAGATGAAAACAAAACGATTATCACCCAAATACCCTCTACTAAAAAGTATAAAGCCATCGGAATTGGTCCAGGAATAGGGCAAGAAAAGCCAACTTTTGAAGCAATAAAAGCTTTGTTGCACCGCCCCAACCTCCCCCGATTATTGTTGGATGCCGATGCTATTAATATAATTGCTCAAAACAGAGCGTTAGTAGAAAAAACACCAAAAAATAGCATTTTTACCCCACACCCGAAAGAGTTTGAACGTTTGGCAGGAAAGACTGCTAACCATTTTGAGCGATTAGAAGCACTCAAAAACTTTTGCCAAAACCACAAGGTCTATTTGGTGCTCAAAGGGGCGCACTCGGCAATTGGAACTCCAAAAGGGAAAATTTACTTTAACAGCACGGGAAACGCCGGCATGGCAGCGGCGGGTAGTGGCGATGTTCTTACAGGAATTATCACCGGGTTGTTATCGCAGCCATATTCTGTAAAAGATGCTGTACTTTTGGGTGTCTTCCTCCATGGTTTAGCAGGAGATTTAGCATTGGAGAATCAGTCGGAAGAATCGCTAATGGCTTCAGAAATTACCAACAATTTAGGAAAAGCTTTCAATCATATTAAAAATGAAAACTCAATTGAAATTAAGTATTAAAGCAAGTGCTTTTTTTTACCTTTTTGCGCTCATCGGTTGCACTTTAGAAGATACTGCTCCTCTCCTAGAAGAGCCTATGATTAACCTACAAAGTGAAAACATTGTGGTGGAAGCCCCTTCCGAAATGCGCTTCGACGGACTATTCTCCGATGAAGAATCAATAGACTCTTTAGAAATAATTATACAACCACAGTTTTTAGGAACGGTAAGTGGCATAGTGAACAACCGCACTGCGTTTTTTTATGCTGAAAAACTAAATATCGGAGGGAAAAGCACCGCAGTAACCAAATACATTACACTAGCCGATAGTGCAGCGGAAGGGGAATATTTACTTACAGCAGGGTTTCAAGATGTAACAGGCAATGCAGGAGACTCTGTAATGCTTCCCTTCCAAATGTTTAATGTATCGCCGCTTTTAACCCTCAATGTAAATGCCGATACTGCTTTTTTAGTGCAACAAAGCGACTCTTTGGTTGCCGTTAACGGACAGGTTCTGTACCAAAACACTGAGCTGGCAAGCGTTAACTTTAGTTTAGAGGGGAAACGGTTTTTAGATTTCGATTCGTTCTCAAAAGCCGATTCTACCTTGTTTAGCAACAACTTCACTTTCGCCTTAAACTTTGAGCTTCCTGCTGATTTAGACACCGGAATTTATACCCTAAAAGTAATAGCCTTAGATACCTTAAACTCATCCAGTATTCTTGAGGTCCCCTTTATTGTTCAATAAAAAAACCGCTTTCTACAAGCGGTTTTTAAGTAGTTATTAATAGTTTGTTTGAGGTGATTTCCTCTTTGGGCAAATGTAGCCTTCTTTTAAAGTACAACGTTAATGTTGCTAGCAATAACAAACAACATTTTTTGACTTTTATCTCTTATGCGAGCTTCCTTTCGGCAGCATTCGCATTACGAATTGCTGGTGGAACAAATTTCCCCGCTGCCATTTCACGATGGATTTCTTTCACTGTTTTGGTAGAACCATCGTGGCTCCAGCCCGGCTCGCCAAAAATATACATTAATTTATCTTTAAAAGTAGGGGCTTTCCTAACATCTTTACAAATCGCGCGGTATTCGTGCGAAACAATATCGAACGGGTTATAAGTTTTAGGCGGGTGAATCACGCCATATTTTGGCTGATTTTTTTTATCTAATGCTAAGAAAGAACCGAAAATTCTATCGAAAATATTTAAGAATCCTCCGTGGTTTTTATCGAGGTATTCCAAGTTTTGAGAGTGATGCACTTGGTGCTGCGTAGGCGTGTTCATGAATTTCTCTAAAAAGCCCAATCGAGGCACCGACTTGGTATGTAAATGAAACTGATATACTGCCTGAATGCCCAAACAAGTTGCTACCATCACCGGATGAAAGCCAACAATAGGCATCCACATCCAAAACATAGGTTTGTAAAATAGCGTTACCCAACCGTTGCGAATCCCCGAACCAAGGTTGAAATGCTCCGATGAGTGATGTACTATATGTGCCGCCCAAAGCACTCGCACCGTATGGCTTAGGCGGTGGTACCAATAGTAGTTAAAATCGTCGAGCAGTTGGCAGATTACCCAAACATACCATGCCCATCCGAAATATTCGTAACCCAAAAGAGCCACTCTTAGGGGTTTAAAAACTTCAAAAAGAAAGAAAAAAGCGCCTATAGAAGCTAGTTTTGTAAACGTGGCAAGAAGGGTAGCACCCGCCCCCATGGAAACACTTGCAAAGAAGTCGTTCCAATAGTAAAGATGCCGTTCGTGTTTTAAACTAAGTACAATTTCTAAAACAATGAGTGCAACAAAAAAAGGTACGGTGTAAATAAGAGGGTTAGTAATACTGAACTCTACTAGTTCTAATTCCATTTCGATTGTGATTTGTATTGATTTTTTGAGTCTTACACAGTAACAAGCTGTTAAAGTGAAACTTCCCAAAAATAACCGATGCGCTTTTTAATGCCAAACAGTTAACAATACCTTATTCTAAGAGGGCTTTTAGCGCATTATTCTTCCTTGTACCCCTTCTTTTTAGGCGAAAAAATTCCGCCAATTCTCCCAAAAGTTCTTTTCTCAAATGCCCAAAAAAACTTGAATTGCCCGAAAACAAAGCCATAAAAAAGAAGCAACCCTTGGTAAAGAGGGAGCACAATAAAAATTGTTGCCAGGGTTTTTACCCACCAAGCACTTTCGCTATCAATGTTTAACAACCAATAAAACGGTTTTTTAGCGTACAAAACAGAAAAGCCGGTACAGGCAAATACAATCAGAATAACAACTACTTGCCAAGCGGTGGTAACGCCCCAGCGCGTTCTTAATTTTTCTATCCAACTCATAAAAGCAAAATAACAGCTTATTTCTATGGGGTGTATATAATATTTTCTTCTTTTAAGTCGGGGATTGACATCATCCGTAGGTAAACTCTTGCCGTAGCAACTACATCGCCAAGGCAGTATTGGGCAATTTTCTCTAGGTCTTTTTCGTGGTAGTAGGTTTCGTTTACCTTCCCGCCGTCGAGGGCTGTTTTGCTGCTCGGCAACTCAAAAAGTGCGGTGAGTAAATCCAAAGAAACGAAGGTGCGAATATCGCCCATACGCCACATTTCCATGGTGTCAACATGCGGAATTTGCCACGGGCTTTTCCCATACAGTTGCAGCGCTTTGGGGAGCCGAATGCCTTGTACCATCATCCTGCGGGCAAGGTAGGGGAAATCGAAACCTTTGCCGTTATGCGCCACAAAGCGTAAATCATCTGACTTAAACTTTTTTTCAACTAAGTTTTTAAAATCGGTTAGAAGAACCTTTTCATCATCGTTTTTGAAAGCCTTCACCCTGAAATTAATTTCTCTGTCTTTCCCTTGGTGAAAAAATCCCACTCCAATCACAATAATTTTCCCGAACTCAGGCAGGAGTGCCGCTTTTGGGTAAAGTTCGGCAGCACTTTTCGAAGCATCCCATTGCTTTGCTTTTTTGTCCCAAAGCAACTGCATCCGCTCGTCTAAATCGTCGTAGGAGAGCTTGTCAGAAACAGTTTCAATATCCAAAAAAATAAACTCTTGTAAGTATTCTATTAATTCCACAAAAAATAGGGCTTAAGTGAAGAAGATTCTAAAGAGCGTGTTTTCGTGTGGTAATACTAGCAATTTTTTTTGATGATAAAATGGTACAATAACGAACTATTAATGTAAATAGGCAAAATTGAGTTACATTTAAAGTTTTAGAAACCACACTGCTACCTGCTTTTTAGTAGGAATAATTAAAAAACAGATTTAGCCTTGTTAACTTTTAAAAAAAAACCAAAGACGCATCTATAAATAAATATTATTTCTAATTTAAGTGGTATGAAAGAAATACTTGAAACTACTCAACTTGAATTTGACAAAAGTGGCTTTCTAATTGACGTGGTAAAACACGACACAGGAAATCTCTATGTTGAAATAGTACAGACAATCAACGATGAGAACCACGGAGTTCAGACGATTAAAATAAATCCATCTGTTTTGACAGATATTATTCGAGTGCTTCAAAACTATCAGGCGAGACTATCCTCAAAAAAATCGAATAGCCTAAAATACCTGACAGACTCTGACCAACAAAAAATTCAAGAGCGATATTTAAAAGGGGTACCGATAAAGGACTTAGCACTTCAATTCGACCAATTTGAAGAATTAATTGAAATGGTTTTGAGAAACAAGGGAATTCAGCTTGCGGCAAATGAAATGCCTAAATCAAAACGTTGGAGAAGGCGAAAAAGATGAAAGTCATTTACAAAATCACATATCCGAACGAGAAAATATAGTTGGACAAGATGTAACCGATAGTATCTGTCTCGTCCTAAAATAGGTTTACACGAAAAAACGTGTAAACAAGATGATAAA
>CAZFQW010000191.1:0-6888 GCA_964521225.1 uncultured Roseobacteraceae bacterium | reverse complement strand
GGTTACCGCCTGCACGTGAAATTTGTAAGCCGGCTACTTTACCTTGTAAAAGTTGCCCTACGTCGTTCACGTTACCACCGTTGAAATCTTCTGCACTGATGCTTGCTACAGCACTAGTGATTTCTTTCTTTTCTTGTGTACCGTAACCTACTACCACTACTTCAGAAAGCGTTTCAACATCAACTTCCATCTGAACATTAATAGTAGACTGCCCACCAATTTCAACCTCTTTCGCTAAATAGCCTACATAGCTAAACACTAGCGTTGTAGCACCCGAAGGTGCGGTAACCTTATAATTACCATCAAAATCACTAGTTGTACCTGTTGTAGTTCCTTTAAATACTACACTTACGCCCGGTAAAGGCTCGCCATTTTCGTCGGTCACACTTCCACTTATATTGCTTTGGGCATAAACCATCCCGGTTATACCAAAGCACCACAGCAGCACTGCGAAAAACCTAAGAAATCTGTAATTTTTCTTCATTTTCATGCTTGTTTTAAAATTTAAATTATATAGATATATGAGCATCTTTAACGTCAAATTAATAACGATAAAGTACTTATATGCATTGATAATACGAAATGATTATAATGTGCGAGTTATGAATCATTCAAACTCTTTGGGAAAATGCTAATATAATATCCATTAAAGGATAAAAGAGAGCATCGGTTGGAAGGAGGTAGTGGTAATGTAGTTGTAATCATTTTCATATTGTGTTAGTTAGTTAGTTAATCCACTTTTAATAAATGGAGTTACTCTAAATAGAGTAATAATTATCCTAAAATACAGAGATTTTAAAAAAATCAATAACCTTTTGTAAAGAAAGTTAATAAAGTTACTACTTTTTATTGACGCAACCGGTTGCAATATATTTTCTTCTAAAAAAAAAGCACCATTTTCTTACTATACAAGATCAGTAAAAAGTGGGTGCTTTATGATATAAATACGCTTTAATGCTTTACAGAAGTACTTTGTGATACCTTTTCAAAGAGCATTTATCGTCCAATCATAGGCATAGTAGCCTAGCTTATAAGAACTAAGGTCGGAAGAAGATATAAGATAGCGTTCTACATACTCTTTGACAGTATTATGTGTTTTCAAAAAATCACCTTTATACCATTTAAAAATTTCAGAAACTAATAACTTACCATTTTTTTTACTTATCCTGATAAAGTAAGGGTCGTTCAAGGTTTCTTTTGTGCGTTTTTCCAATAAATCCTCGATATTACTAGGCTTGTATGCGTAACTCATAAGTTTAGGGCAACCAACGGCAGCACATACTAACACAAAGTGGATTCTAGCATCTTCATATTCTTGTCTCAATTTTTCATTTTCAATTTGATTAAGGGTTAAGCTTTCCTCGGCTACTTTGTGCTTTTTTTCATCGAAAAAACCTTTTGAATCTAACGGTGACTTAATTGGGTAAAGTTCTACGACACTGCTAATAACTAATAAATTATAAGCATTAATATAAAACGCTTTTTTCTGATTGGTAGCCCAATCTTCAGGAGTCGCATTACCAATGTAAGAAATTAATGGCGTTAACTGACTCTGATTATTTTTTAAGGTAGAATAGGCTACTTTACCATCTTTTACATACTTTTTAAAAAAGCTATCAGCATCGGTAAAGAAATTATCTTGACCAAATCCGTTTACTTGCATAAATATCAGATATGATATAATAATTAAAATCGTTTTCATTGTTTTCTTTTTTTACTGATTATTTAGATAAAAAATTCACTTAAGATTTTAGTGAACGCTAATTCTTAAAATTCAATTCTATATAGTTGAAAACCATGCCTGATATTAGAATCGTTAGTCGGGTTTAAGACAATTTTGCATTGTATTCTATGGATTCATTGTATTTTAAATTCCAAGAAATGAAATAAATAAAATTTTTGTCTGCAATATGGTGTTACAATTGTTGATAGTATAAAATATTGATTTATGTTTTTTTAAATCATGTTAATCAGCAATTTAACTAATCATTCATCTACGGTAGTACGCACAACTCAACACTACCCAATTACCTATCTATAATAAGCTTTTAATTATGACACAAAAAAGTTTTTGGTTTTTTGAAGATGTTGACCTTTACAATTACCTATGTCCTCATAAGTTCAAAGATTTAAATGCATCTTGTCCACATCAGTTTCACAGTTTTAAAAAAAATGAATTTATTTATTTACAAGAAGATAGTGCAAGGCATGTATACCTAGTAGCAAGTGGGAAAGTAAAAATTGGTGCTTATAGTGATAATGGAGAAGAAACTATTAAAACTATTCTTGCGAAAGGAGATTTATTTGGCGAACTCGCATTAGTTGGGGAAAATAAAAGAACTGATTTTGCCCAATCACTCGACGACAAAACAACTATTTGCCTACTCCCGGTAGAAAGCCTGCAAGAACTCATTAAAGACCACAAAACGCTCAGCCTCAAAATATTTAAACTAATGGGGGCTCGTATCAAAAAGTTAGAGCGTAAGATTGAATCACTTGTGTTCAAAGATTCAAGGAGTAGAATTATCGATTTCCTTAGAGAAATGGCAGAAGAGAAAGGGGTAAAAGTGGGCACAGAAACAATGATTAGAAGTAACCTTACCCATAAAGATATTGCCATGCTTACGGCAACCTCAAGGCAAACCGTTACTACTACTTTTAATGAGTTAAGGAACCAGAATGTCATCAATTTTAATAGAAAACAGATTTTAATAAGAGATTTAGCTAACTTTTAAGTGTTTTGCTCCTCTCCCATAATTTTAGTCCATCCCATGCATCTTTTTACAGTTTCTTGCCAACCAGCATACAGCTTATCTCTGTCTTTTTTTGACATTTGGGCCTCGTAAACCTTTTCAACTTCTCGGTTATTGGTGATTTCGGTCTGCGACCAGATTCCCATTGTAATTCCTGCGAGATAGGCGGCACCGGCTGCAGTACTTTCTAAAGAAGCAGGTCGTTCAACGGGTACACCAAGAATATCGGATTGAAACTGCATCAGTAAATTATTAGCAGCCGCTCCGCCATCTACTTTTAGGGTTTGTAAGGTTAACTTAGAATCTTGTTCCATGGCATACAGAACATCGCGGGTTTGATAGGCAAGCGAATCTAACGTTGCCTTCGCTATATCGGCTTGGGAGGTTCCTCTGGTTAAACCAAATATGGCTCCTCTAGCATACATATCCCAATAAGGAGCACCAAGCCCTGCAAAAGCGGGCACCACATATACTCCATGGTTTTTTGCAGCTAATTTTGCTAACGTTTCAGATTCTTGTGCAGAAGCAATCATTTTAAGCCCATCGCGAAGCCATTGAATAGCTGCTCCCGCAATAAATATACTGCCTTCAAGCGCGTACTCTACTTTGTTATTTAAGCCCCAAGCAATTGTGGTTAACAATCCGTGTTTTGAAAAAACAGGAGTATCGCCTGTATTCATCAGCATAAAACAGCCTGTTCCATAAGTATTTTTTGCCATTCCGGGCTTGTAACAAGCCTGCCCAAATAGTGCTGCTTGCTGGTCTCCTGCTACTCCTGCTATCGGAATGTCAATGCCTTCAAAATTCCAACTTCCAAAAATAGAAGCAGAAGGTTGTACTTCGGGCAACATACTTAACGGGATATTTAACTTAGCACATAAAGATTTCTCCCATTTCAAATCAGCTATATTGAATAGCAACGTTCTGGAAGCATTGGTAAAATCAGTGACTAATTTTTCGCCATTGGTAAGTTTCCAAATTAGCCAAGTATCTACTGTTCCCATTACTAATTGGCCTTTTTCTGCAAGTGCCCTAGCACCTTCTACATTTTCGAGTATCCACATTACTTTGGTAGCAGAAAAATAAGAGTCTACAATTAAGCCAGTTGTCTTTTTGATGGTATTTTCTAAATCATTTTCCCTTTTTATTTTCTCACAAATAGAGGCGGTGCGTTTATCTTGCCATACAATTGCATTATAAATTGGACTCCCAGTATCTTTATCCCAAACTATGGTAGTTTCGCGCTGGTTGGTGATCCCAAGTACTTTAATTTGAGATGCATGAAGTGCGTTTTTTTTAATTAGCTGCCGTAATACCTCTAATTGTGTCGCCCATATTTCTTCTGGGTTGTGCTCTACCCAACCGGGCTTAGGGAAAATTTGCGTAAACTCTTTTTGGGTAATATCTAAAAGATGTCCATCTGAATTAAAAAGTACTGCTCTTGAGCTAGTGGTTCCTTGATCTAAAGCGATAATATACTCCATGATGTAATCTCTGTTTTCTATTAAACTTCATTTTTTTAGCTAGTTGATTTTTTTGGCATTTCTTCTTCCAACACTTTCCTATCTATTCCGGGAGGTAAAGGACCTTGATATGATATTTTGATGCTTGCCAACCGACTGCCTTCTAAAGCACATTGTTTTAATGCTTTCCCTGAAAGCATTGCCCCTAAAAAAGCGGCCCAATAGGTATCTCCTGTTCCTGTCGCATCGCCCAGCCGTTCTGGAGGGGTTGAAGGGATAAAAACAGGCTCTGAACCGAGTTTATCTGAAACCATGCTACCATCTTTCCCAAAGGTAAGAGCAACGATTTTAGCGCCCCATTCATGAAACATCGTAATGGCGGTTTTCTTGCCTAAGTTTTCGTTCGGGAATAAAGCAGCCACATCTTCTTGCCCTACTTTTACAATTGGCCCGAATGCACAAAACTCTTTAACAAGCCTGACTGCTTCTTTCGGATTTGGCCAGTTTTTAGGAGAAAACTTCACATTCAAACTTAGTATTTTTTCGTGCTCCTTTGCCTTTCTTGCCATTTGCATTACTACTGTTTGGGCAGGTCTTCTGCTTAAGGCAAAACAGGTGGTGTGTAGTACTTTAATGCGTTCATAAATATCATCGGGGACTTGCTTAATATCTAATTGCTTATCTGCCATGCGATAGGCTAACCAGTCTGCTGTCCCTAAACTTCTCGAAACCAAAACCATTGAAGTAGGGAAGGCATCTTTCCGCATAATAAATTGCGTATCAACCCCCACATCATTTAAAATATTGAGTAAGTAATCGGCTAGATAATCTTCCCCGACAGCAGCTACAAGCGCAGTGCTATAATTTAACTTAGCCATATTGCAGACTAAATTGGCTGCACTTCCTCCTTGAAAACGTTGAAACTCGCTGGTGTCGCCCAAATTATTGGCAACGTCTTGCCCAATTAAATCAATTAAAAGCCCGCCTACGGCAAGTACCTCATAGTTTTTCTTTTCTATTGTTACCTCTTCTTTATCCATAATATAAACTAAGCACTTTTTTAATCAGTCAATGCTATTGAATACAAATATTTAATGCGAATCAAGGGTTAATGAGCCTATTAAAATCAAAAAAACGAAGCAAAAGTATGTTTTTCTGTCATCTCGACCGCAGGGAGAGAACAATAACGTTTACTTATCCTATTTTTAGATTCTTCAAAAACTCAGAATAGCAGCAAGATTCATTCTTTAGGCTCAAAAAAGAAGGTTATAAGCCCTGATTTGTATATTTATTCAATCATTACCAAAACCACCCCACTACAATTGCTGTAATTACTAAAAGGAAAATTGATAAAATTCTATAGTTTTTATACCAAGGTAAATCCTTTAGCTCTATGGTTTCTTCTTTGAATATTCCGATGTTCCAAGTTAAATGTTCTACTTTTTCTATATCAGGAGGAGCCGTCGCCAAACTTACTATAATATGGATGATGATGCAGCAAAGCATCAGAAGAGGGGCTTTGTGTAAAAAATGAATATCATTAATGTAAGGAGAAATATCTAAAGCACTAGAAGCGATAATAAATGCAGAAATAAATACCCCTCCTACTAAAGCTGCTATTGCCCCATTTCCATTGCCTCGTTTCCAGAATAAACCTACCAAGAAAACAGCTACTACAGGCGGTGCAATGAAACCAAGTACGAGCTGTAAGTATTCCCATAAAGAATCTGAAATTTGTTCAATATACTGTGTCCAGAAAGCGGCTAATAATACGAGAACTACCGTTGCTATCTGTCCTACTCTTACTAATCCTTTACTCGAAAGGCTTGGATTAAACTTAGTCACAAAATCCATTGTGATTAAGGTAGAAGCTGAGTTGAGTGTCGCTGAGATACTCGATGACATCGCCGCCAATAAACCGGCAATTACCAACCCTAAAATGCCCGTAGGTAATAGTTGATAGATTAGCACTGGATAAGTCATATTTGGGCAGTCGCTCAAATTAGCACAAATTACTTTATTGCCTGCATCGTTGGTGATGTAATATTGTAAGCCGCTGATGTCCAAATCAGAGAACAGAACTACTGCCATTACCCCGGGGAAAATCATGAAAAATATAACCGGAACTTTCATTAACCCTGCAAATAAAGCACCCCATCTGCCGTGGTTTAAGTCTTTCGCACTCAGTACTCTTTGCACCATAAATTGGTTATTTGCCCAGAAATAAAAGCCCAATAACGGAACACCAAAAAGAAGCCCCGTCCATGGCATGTAATCGTCGTTTATGGGCCCTGCCATATCAAAAACCTCTGCAGATGGTTTATCAATGTAGCCACTTGCATTTAGCGAGTCTAAGCCTGCCATAAAACCTGACCATCCTCCTACTTCGGATAAGCAAAAGAAAGTTAAAATTACTGAACCTACTATTAACAAAATAGCTTGTATTACCTCGGTATGCACTACCGAGGAAAGCCCGCCCGGAATTGTATATGCCGCAGCGGCTAGCGAAAGTCCTAAAATAATATAAGTTGAATCTATTTCCGGAAAGATAATTTTAAGGATAAGATTACCTGCATATAAGCCAGAGGCGGTATCAATAATTACATTACCTATAATCGTAATAAATGAAAAATAATAACGTGAGCGAGTGTCGTATCTGCGTTCTAAAAACT
>CAZFQW010000190.1:0-6938 GCA_964521225.1 uncultured Roseobacteraceae bacterium | reverse complement strand
CCAATAAATACAACTTTAAGAGTAAGTTTGGAGTTTATCATTTCAGCTTTAAAACTCAATACTTGGTTACTTTAGTATTAAGCAAAAAGAATGAACATACTCTTATTTACTAGTTACTTTATCATCATTTTTCAATCTATATATGAAAACATTTTCCATTGCTGGAATACAAATGAAAGTACATGCTGCTTATCCTAATTTGGAAGCCATGCGTTTTAAACTCGACGTGCTCATGTCAATCTACCCATGGGTAGAAATGGTTTTGTTCAGCGAATTATCGCCTTTTGGCCCACTCGCGCATCATGCACAAGAGTTCCCAAATGATAACGAACGCGCTTTTCAGGAAATGGCAAAAAAACACAAAATTTGGCTTATCCCAGGATCTATGTTCGAAAAGCAGGGCGATAAAATCCATAATACTGCCACAGTTATTAACCCTCAGGGAGAGATAATAACACGTTACAGAAAAATGTTTCCCTTCTTGCCTTACGAAGATGGCGTAACTGGAGGCGATGAATTTTGTGTGTTTGATATTCCCAATGTAGGCAGGTTTGGGCTTTCCATCTGCTATGATATGTGGTTTCCTGAAACCTCTCGTACTTTAGCCGCCATGGGAGCCGAGGTAATTTTGCATCCTACACTCACGGGAACAATAGACAGAGATATAGAACTTTCGATTGTGAGGGCAACAGCAGCAATCAACCAATGTTATGTAATAGACATCAATGGATTAGAGACAGGAGGAACGGGGAAATCGTTAATTTGTGGTCCGGATGGAAGAATTATTTATGCAGCAGACCAGGTAGAAGAAATGATTCCCATTGAACTAGATTTAGAAAGAGTTCATAGAAGCAGGCAAAATGGGATTCTCAGGCTAGGGCAACCTTTAAAAAGTTTTAGGGAAAAAGCTCATATTTTCCCGGTGTATCAAAAAGATGCTGACCTCTCCTATCTTCATTCGCTTGGTCCCATTAAAAAACCAACAAGAATAAAAGAAATACAAAAAAGTTTAGAGAGCGAAATTCCGCCTTCACAATCTACTTGGTACAAGTTCAAGAATAAACTAAAAGGAACCGGAAATACTGGATCTTAAAAACATCTAAATTTTACAAATTATTAAAACCATGGGAACTGATGAATACAATGCATCAAAATACTTTTCAAACTACAATTTTAACATTACACAATGCCGAGTAGATATTTGGAATGATTTAAAAAGGAAAGCAGGCGTTTTAAGTAAAAAATTTGTAGCAGAAGAAGACTTCGGTAACAAAGATGATGAAATTAAATCGCTGTTTTCCCTTCTTACAATCATAGAACCTTATTGGGCTTACCCCGGAACGGATAACTTAAGTAAGCTGAAACAACTTTTCAAAAACCGTTCTTACATTGCTTTTCACAAACATATTAACGACATAGTAAGGGAACTCGTAAGTGAATCTTACCGCAGGCGTTCTTTAGACCACATGGTTAAAAAAGGCAAACGCTCTACAGAAAGGGAAATCTTTAATAAACAATATTATTATGAAGTACTTTTTGTAGATAACCTCACCAACCAAGGCGAATTAGAAACACGTAACCGTATGGAAGAGGTGCGTGATCCAAATGGCAAGTTTATAGATGAAATTGTTTTCGCCAAAAATTTTCAAGATGCCATTATCGCTATCTTGTTCAACTACAATATTCAGAGTTGCGTAATCAGGTACGATTTACCTTACGGCTCAGACAATAACCTGAATGTACTCAAACCATTTATCTCGCAGCTCAAATACGACTATCTAAAAGATAGTTCAGAAACAGACATTGGCCCTGTGCTAGGGCAAATTATTAAAGAATTACGCCCCGAAATAGACCTCTATTTAGTTACCGACCATTCTATTAATAGCTGTAACGATCAAGACCTAAAAGTCTTCAGAAGGATTTTCTTTAGGATGGAAGATTTGCAGGAAATGCACTTAAGCATTAAAAGAGGTATTGCCGATAGGTTTGATACACCCTTCTTTTCAGCTTTGGTAAATTATAGCCAAAAACCAACAGGGGTTTTTCATGCAATGCCTATTTCTAGGGGTAATTCTATTTTTAAATCGCACTGGGCTAGAGACTTAGGCGATTTTTATGGCCGCAACCTTTTCTTAGCCGAAACTTCTGCCACTACTGGCGGGCTAGACTCGTTGCTACAACCTACCGGGCCACTTAAAAAAGCACAGGAGCTTGCCTCTAGTGCGTTTGGTTCAAAGCACACCTTCTTTGTAACCAATGGTACTTCTACTTCTAATAAAATAGTAACCCAAGGGCTTGTAAAACCCGGCGACATTGTACTAATTGACAGAGAGTGCCACAAGTCGCACCATTATAGCATGGTACTATCGGGTACTTATCCTATATATATGGATGGCTATGCCTTAAATGAGTTCTCTATGTTTGGCGGAGTGCCTCTTAAAGAGATAAAAAAAACTTTGCTCGAACTGAAAGAACAAGGTACGCTAGACAAAGTAAAAATGATGATACTCACCAATTGTACTTTTGATGGCATTGTGTACAATGTAAAAAGAGTAATGGAAGAAGTATTGGCAATTAAGCCCGACATGATTTTCTTGTGGGATGAAGCATGGTTTGGTTTTGCGGCGTTCTCCCCTACTTTTAAACAGCGCTCGGCAATGTATGTAGCCAACAAACTGTACGAAAAATATCATTCTGCAAAATATAGACTCGAATACCAAGCTTGGGAGCAATCGCCCGACAACTCTCCAATGCCCGACCCCGATAAAGTGAAAATAAGGGTTTATAGCACACAATCTACCCATAAAACCCTTTCTAGTTTAAGGCAAGGTTCCATGATTCATATCCATGATGAGGAATTTAAAAGAAAGGCAGAAGAGTCTTTCCACGAAGCATATATGACCCATATTTCTACCTCTGCTAATTACCAAATACTCGCTTCGCTAGATGTAGGCAGGAGGCAAGTAGTATTTGAAGGTTTTGAGCTAGTAGAAAAAAGTATTGAAATGGCGATGATTCTGAGGGAAAGAGTTTCTACTCATCCTTTACTCAAAAAATATTTTGACATAATTACGCTTGGGCAACTTGTGCCCGAAGCATATAGAAAAAGTGGTTTAGAAGTTTATTATGACAATGACGAAGGCTGGGTGCGCATGGACAAAGCCTGGGAACATGACGAGTTTGTGCTCGACCCTACAAAAATAACCTTGCACGTAGGTAAAACAGGCGTTGATGGCGATACCTTTAAAAATAGGTACCTTATGGACCAGTTCGGTATACAAATCAATAAAACCTCGAGAAATACAGTGCTATTTATGACCAACATTGGTACAACTAAAAGCTCTGTGTCTTACCTCATAGGGGTATTGCTAAAAATTGCCGAGCAGCTCCAAAAAGAGAAGATTTCTTTAAGTAGAGACGAAAAAACTGTTCATCAGAATTTAGTATACGGACTTACCGAGAATCATCCGCCACAACCTAATTTTAGCAGGTTTCACAATGCTTTTTTACCAGTAAATGGAACGGCTGCCGGTAATCTAAGGAAAGCATTTTTTCTTTCTTACGACGAAGAAAACTGTGAGCATTTGCCCCTGAATGAATGTGAAAATGAGTTATACTCGGGTAGAGAACTTGTTTCTGCTTCCTTCGTAATTCCTTATCCGCCAGGTTTTCCTGTGCTAATGCCAGGCCAAGTAATTACAAAAGAAACCATCAACTTTTTAAAGGCTCTCGATGTGAAAGAAATCCATGGTTACCGCCCTGAACTTGGTTTGCTAGTATTTTCGGATAGTTTGCTCCAAAAACACACGCCAGAAAACTTACCGATAAGAAAAATAATGGCAGAAACCGATGTGCAAACTACCAACGAAAACGGTGAAGCAGCAGATGATGAGTTAATAATCAGGAAGAAAAAAACTAAATAATCTTGGGCGATTCTAAAGAACCTCTATTATACAATAGGGATTCTTGCAACTAAGTTATTAGCCCTGTGCCTCTGCAAGCATAAGTGCTTTTAGAAACAACGAAACTTAGTAGTTCTTTTTGTACAAAACCAGCCATGGTGATTTCTCATAATCACTTTATCTTTAAATTAAATCACTAAAAACCATTGGAAAGCAGTAGCAAAAACAAAAGGCAAACATTAAAAAAAGAAATAGGGAAAATCGCATTTTTCAGCCTCGCTTTTGGCTCTATGATAGGCGTAGGGTGGGTTACCGCCATGGGAAGTTGGCTCAACGATGCAGGGCCAGTAGGCGCTACACTAGCCTTTATGGTAGGCGGCGCTTTAATGTTACTCATAGGCTTTTGTTATGCCGAAGTTACTTCTATGCTACCTTTAGCCGGTGGTGAGGTGTCTTATGCCTACAAAGCTTATGGAACACAAAAATCTTTTATTGTAGGTTGGTTTCTTGCTTTTGGTTACCTATCCGTATCGGCTTTTGAAGCCATATCGGTAGGCAAAGTATTGAGTTACCTTATCCCCAATATCGATTTTTTACTTATTTATAGCATAGGAGGAGAACCTGTATTCGCCTCCCACATTTTGTTAGCATTTGTATTTACTGCATTAATTACCTATCTGAACCACCGTGGGGCAAGCACCGCTACCAGCTTTCAAGTAGTACTCACAGTTGCCATATTACTCGCTGCTGTATTATTAATGGCCACTGGGTTTTCATCTGGTAGTGTAGAAAACTTAGTTCCTATGTTTGGTAATAAGGCAATTCCATGGAAAGGTTTCTTAGCCGTAGTGGTTACTGTACCATTTTGGTTTGTAGGTTTCGATACTATACCGCAAAGTGCAGAAGAGGCGCAAACAAGTGTATCGCCAAAATTACTTGGTAGGCTCATTTTACTTTCAATAGCATCGGCTACTTTATTTTATATGGTACTCATTACAAGTACTGGCATGGTTAGCCCTTGGGAAGCCCTAGTAGGCGAAGAACTAACTACTGCTGCGGCTTTTAAAGATGCTTTTGGCGGAGGTTTGCTCACAAAAGTTGTCCTTATCACTGCGCTTATTGGACTTCTCACTAGCTGGAACGGATTTTTCTTGGCTTGTTCTAGGGTAATTTTTGCTCTAGGAAGAGGTAACATTATCCCTGCTGCATTTGGGAAAACCCACAGCAAGCACGGTACTCCTACTAATGCTATTATCTTTTGTGGAGTAATCACCTTTCTATCCGCTTTTACCGGCAGGCAAGCAATGGTTGCTTTTGTTGATGTCGGCTCTTTGTGTATGGCTGTTGCCTTTTTAGGTGTGTCGTTCTCTCTTTTAACACTACGAAAGAAATATCCTGAAATGAAACGACCTTATAAATTAAAATATAGTAAATTAGTAGGGTACTCAAGTGCCTTGGTTTCTTCCGCTATTTTATTGCTGATGCTTATGCCTACTAGCCCTGTTGCCTTAGTATGGCCTCAAGAGTGGCTCATTTTACTATTTGTAGTAGTGAGTGGAGCAATTATTTGGAAGATAGGAAGTAAATCAAGAAAGAAAACATCGGACAAAGAGCGAGACAAGCAAGTTTTAGAAGAGTACGCATAAGGCTAAAGTAGCAAAGTTATCTTGGTATCATTATAAATAAATAAAAACATATTTATGAAAAAAAAGACAATTCTCTCTAAAAAAGCAAAAGTAGAAGCATCTGTAAAACCGAAGCTAAAGAGCATTTCTGATATCAGGAGGTTCTTTTATAAAAATGAAGAGCCCATTTATTTTGTAAGTGCCACAAATTTCAACCTGCTTGGCGCCGATGAGTGGATAAAAAATTTCCGCTTTATTAATTACATAGACTGTTATGACGGGCAACACCCTAATGTTTTTGCTCCAAAAGAAGAGTTACCCCACGATGAGTTTGAAAGCATAGAAGATATAACTGCTTACTTATTAGACCACAAAGAAGTACACGACTTCATAAAAAACCGTGGAGAAACTGGTAAAGTGCTTTACTTGATGTTCGATGAGCGTGTAGAAAAACTGGCACATCAGCTCGGTTTAAAAGTCTGTTTTCCTAGTTCTAAATTAAGAGCGCGGCTCGACAATAAAATTGTTACCAACCGAGTAGCCGAAAAAGCAGGTGTACCCTGTGTGCCTAATATCCTTTCTAAAGTAAAGAATTATAAGCATTTACAAGAAGTCTCTGAACATTTAGGGAAAGATTTAGTGATACAAACTGCCTTCGGCGATTCCGGTCATACTACCTTCTTTATCTCCAATGAAGAAGATTACAATAAATACAGAAAAGAGATAGAGGCTGAACCTGAGTGCAAAATTATGAAAAAAATAGAGTGCCGTGGTTCAGCATTAGAAGGTTGTGTAACTAGGCATGGTACTATCGTAGCGCCCCTACTTACCGAACTTGTTGGTTTTAAAGAACTAACTCCCTACAAAGGGGGGTGGTGCGGCAACGAAATTTACCCTAATGCCTTTACTAAAAGCATAAGAAGCAAAGCCAGACGGTATACCGAAATGTTTGGCAATCAGCTAAGAGAAGAAGGTTACATGGGTTATTTTGAGCTTGATTTCCTGATTGAAGAAAAAACAAACAAGGTTTACCTTGGCGAACTGAACCCAAGAATTACCGGTGCTTCTTCTATCACCAACCATGCAGTATTTGCATTGGCAGATTGCCCACTATACCTTTTCCATATATTGGAGTGGATGGATGTTGACTATGAAATCAGCGTAAGACAGCTAAATGCTCGCTGGGCTAAACCAGAAAATATTGACAACTGGAGCCAAATGGTGATAAAACACACAGACGATACCGTAAATATTGTAACCGAAGCCCCCCCCTCTGGTATTTATAAAATAGATGAAAACGGCGAAATTTCATTCTCTAGGTTCGATACTCACAGGCGGGCCGTTGAAGATGAAAGTGAGGCATTCTTCCTACAAATTCTCAGACCGGGAGATTACCAATACGAAGGTGCCG
>CAZFQW010000189.1:6438-6944 GCA_964521225.1 uncultured Roseobacteraceae bacterium | reverse complement strand
TCATCTTGTTTACACGTTTTTTCGTGTAAACCTATTTTAGGACGAGACATGTTTATTCTTCGCTAGCGATGTCTTCTTTGTCTTCACTTTTCTTTTCAGAAGAATCCTCTACCAGATCTCCGTCTTTTAATGTTTTAGAAACCTGCAAGAATGGCCCTTTTATAATAACTTGCCCCGCTTCAATACCGCTCAATATTTCGATATTTTCAAAATCGCTAATACCTGTGGTTACTTCCACCATTTTAGCTTTACCGTCTTCGTGTATAAACACTACTTCTTTAATATCATCACCACTTTTAGTAGAACTTCCACTTCCATTTTCTTCTTCTTTTCTTCCTTTCTTGTCTTTACCACTTCTAGTAGTTACGGCAGCGAGCGGAACGGTTAAAATATCTACTTTACGTTCCGTGATGATATCGACACTGGCAGTCATACCCGGTCTAAATGGAGAAGGATTTTCTTTGGTTGCCAAATGCTTATAAGAATCGTTTAAAATTCTAATTTTC
>CAZFQW010000189.1:0-6428 GCA_964521225.1 uncultured Roseobacteraceae bacterium | reverse complement strand
TCACTTCAAACTCAGTAACCACATCGGTAGAAGCAGAAGCATTTGCAGAATTAGCGATAGAAGTAACGACTCCTTTAAACAACTCATTCATGTAAGAATAAGAGTCAACATCAATAATTGCGGTATCTCCAACACTTATTCTAATGATGTCATTTTCATTCACATTTACTCTCACCTCCATATCGTTCAGGTTTGCAATCCTTAAAATTTCAGTCCCCTGCATTTGTTGCGTTCCGAGTACTGTTTCCCCCTTTTCCACAGCCAGATAGGTGATAATACCATCCATTGGCGAGTAAACATTGGTAAGCTCTAGGTTTTTACGAGCTTCGTCTAAGGAAGCTTCGGCACTAAGTACGGTAAATTTAGCGGCTTCAACACTTTGTTCAGATGCTTCTAAATCAGCTTTTGCTGCGTCAAAATCGGTACGGAAGGTCTCAAACTCTTGTTGTGAAATTACCTTTTGTTCATATAGCCCTTTGTTTCTGTTAAAATTTGCTTCGGACTGAATATAACGTGCTTTCGATTGCGCCATTCGTGCTTTCGATTGCGATAAATTTGCTTTTTGAGTGTTCAGAGTAGCTTGTACTCTTTCAACAATAGACAAAAGGTTATCGGGTCGAATTTTTAAAAGAGGCGTGTTATTGTATACAGAGTCGCCGTCTTTAATATAAAGTTCTTTGATTTCACCGGAAACCTCGGCACTAATAGAAACCTCCTCCACAGGCTTTACTTTTCCCGAAGCACTTACTTGCTCTGTAATTGTAGACTTTTGCGCCTTAGCAAAGAGCACCTTTTTAGATGGGGGGTTTCCAATAAGCCCTTGAGATTTAGCGATGAGTGCACCTACAATTGCAATCACTAAAATTCCACCGAGAAATAAATAAAGTTTACGATTTGAATTCTTTTTTTTCGTTGCCATACTATGATGTTAGTTGTGTTCAACGTCTAAGTTATTCTAAAATTTATTACAAATGTCAAATAGTTTATATAAAGTACCAAAATGTATTTATGAACGGGCGTGAACTAATTTCTTTGAGAAAAAGAAGTCTGCTAAGAATACCAAAATAACACCAAAAAAAGCTGCTAGCAGAGAAATGAAAGTTTCTAAAGTGATAATTTCTACGGATTGGAAAGAGTATTGCATAAATATTTCGGAAGCATCGGCGAAAGGTATAGAAAGCGTTGTTTCGCTCTTGGGAAGTAAGGATAGCAAAACGAGACTAACAAAAGAACTAATACCCCCCCCAACAACTATTTTGAATTTTAAACCTAATGCATGAGCGGTTTTTGGAACAGAAAGAATTTCTACCTCTTGTAGCTTCAGCATTGTTCTATCGGTAAAGTTAACGGGAGGTGTTTCAATAGTATGTGTCTGAATGGCCTTTTGTAGTGCGTTATCTACTTTATTTACCACTTCTAATTTTTTCATAAATGTTTAATTGTGTGTTTATAGTTATTTTCTAAAGAAACTCATTAACTTCTGTTTTGAGCATCCTCGATAGTATTCTGTATAGTTTTTTTCTGGCTCTATGAATTTTAACCTTCACATTATTTTGTTTAATTCCCGTGGTTTTGGAAACCCTTTCAATGGAGCTTTCTTGTAAATAATATAAAGTAATTAGGGTTTGTTCTTCTAAGTTAAGTTCTTCAATTGCTTTTTTTAAATAAAAAGCCTGTTTTTGATCAACAATACCTTGAAATGCTGGCAACCACTTATCTACGGGCAGCCTGTATTCTTCAATTTCACTTAAAGAGTACCGGGCCAATTTCTTTTTCCTTAGCTTACTTAATGCGCTATTATAAGCAATGCGATAAACCCAGGTAGAAAACTTCGATTCTTTTCTAAAGCGTTTGAGGTTCTGGTATGCTTTAATAAAAGTATCTTGCGCAAGTTCTTCGGCATCTTCATGGTTTTTTACAATTCTGAAGCAAATTGTATATACGTAGTCTTGGTAAGTTTCAATAAGCTTGCGAAAAGCCTCTTGGTTGCCTTCCAATACTTGATTTATTATTTCTTTCTCGTCCATCTCAGTCATAACCTCCGACGCACCTTTTGAACAACTCGTTACAAGTAAAGCGGCGTTTTTTTTCATTCCTCCTTACTAAACTACAAATTAGCAAGTGAGCAGTAAAAAGCGAATAATTTTTTAAGATTGAAAAACATTTCTGACCAAGTATGTAACCACTTTAAGGGCGGAGGTGTCTTAACTGAAAAGCCTTAAAAAATCTTGCAATTGCAAAAGCATTTTGCATAGGTTTGTGTAATCTGTTTATTTAGTTAAATGTCAAAATTTAATGTTATGGATTTACCTGTTGAAATTATAATTCCGATTTCCTTTTTTCTAACCATTTTTGGCGTAGTATATATCGTTTATAGTACCCGCCACAAAGAACGAATGGCAATGATTGAAAATGGAATTGACGCAGATTTTATGAAACCAAGTAAGAAGAAAGGAAATTTACTAAAAAATAGCATCGTTACGATTGGGGCTTCAATAGGTATGTTTGTAGGTTATATTTTAGAAGATTTTGGAGGCATGGACGAGATTATTTATTTCATATCAACCGCTTTGTTTAGTGGAATATCCTTGTTTATATATTATTTTATTAACAAAGCAAAAGAAAGAGAAAACGAGGAAGAAGAAATTTATTTTTAAGAAAAATTCAATATCATTATATAAAACAAAAAGCGGTTGCCAATAAACCGCTTTTTGTTTTTATAATGATAAAACAGAAATCTTTGATACTTAAAAATCTCAGATCATTCCTTGCATTTTAATTAGCTTTATCACAAATTGAAATAAAGTAACACCAAATTGTATAAATACGATGGAAGAAGAAAGACAAGAAAGCTCGTTGTTCATGAGTTTTGTGAATAACATCGAGGAAAAATTAAGTGACCTTGTAACCTTAGAAATTAAAACAATTGTTGGCGATTATCGCCTTTTGCAAGACGAAACGGTTCTCCCTAAAAAAGATGGAGAGTTTAAGATAATGAAAACCAAAATTGGCTTGCTTGATGGTGACGTAACTACCTTAATGAGTAACGATTTAATTCAAGATAAATACGCATGGTTACGCGACTTCCATGCAGGAAGGGAAGAGAAAGGACATGAAATCATCCATAAAAATATTGAAGCAATTAAGTCTTTATTCGAGTTATTTAAAGATACAAAGGGCTTAAATGTAACGGAAGAAAACGTTGATGAAACGGAAGGAGACGAAATCGGTTAGTAATTCTTAAAGTAAAAATACATTAGACAGATGAGAAATTACCTTCATCTGTCTTTTTTCTATTAACAAGTACTCTGACAAAATTAAATGAGGACAAGTCCTTAAAATGTTTTATACGCAATAAAAATTAGCAACGAATCCCAATGGATGGCAACTTTTTTAAAAACTTGGTAAGCGACTTATTAACGCTAGAGATTAATACTATCGTAAAAGAAAATACTACTAATAGCTCCATGCCTTCAACGCGCCGTATGGCTTTATTAGATGTTGCTAGAAGGTACAGATCTACTATGATTGAATATGGTATCTGCAAAATGGCAGATGGTACCCCTTCGCCCGAACCCCCAGTAGGTTACTCGCCTTTAATGATTTTGCGGTGGAATTTTTCAGGAGAATTTTCTTTTAACGAAATCAGACGCACAGCGCAATATGGTGTTCAAATTTTTAGTGATAAGCTAAAAGAAATGGAGGTGCAAGAGATTGAGAATGAGAAAAGAAGAAAGAAGTTAGAAGAAAGAGTTGCAATGCTTACCCGAATAGAGCGCCAAAGTTCTAATTTAATTGGGATGTTTAAAACGCGTCGTAAAACCTATCAGCTTGCCGAAAATAGTGGTAAAGAAGGTTTTGAAGGCTACGATAACTTTGTATCTCCTCCTGTAGAAGAGGTGCCAGCGTTTGATCCATTTCCTTCGCAAAGAGGCTCTCATGTTTGGAATAACGATGTGGGTATTTCGGATATCAACGAAGTGGCAGATTTGGAGTTAGCTCCAGAGCAAGTTACGTTAATTCGTAAAACTTGGGAGATAGGTACTCAAAAAGTACTTCTTCAAACTGTAATTCAAATAGATGGGGATGTTACTTGTTATATCACAAATAAATTCTTGGAGTTTCCGGAGAGACCTCGCCAAATGCTAATGGAAGTGCATAGTAACTCTATTACATCTGCCACTAATTTTTGGAAATCTCTGTTTTTAACGGTGGCAAACGTAGCTGGATCAGCGTTTAGTTCAGGTAAAAAATCACCCGCTAAAAAATAGAAATGAACTTTTGGGAAGAGTTACGGGCCAGAATTAAAGAGAACGGAAAGCTTTGGGATGCTACCCGAGATGTGTACCAATTTCTTAAAGTTTTGTTTAGAGATGGGAGCTTTGAGGTAGTTACTCCTTTTAAATTTCAAGAAAAAGACTTGGAATACCGAACGGTTATTCACGCCGATGCCGATGTATATAATTATATCCCTGCCTTTCCCCAAAAAGTTACTGAACAAGATAAATTTATAAAACACGCTAAAAAAGTATACAGAGAACATACAATCAAGGTTGAAGAAGTCTTTAATATGTTCGACTCTACCAAGCGTTTTTGGGAAAAATTAGTCGATTATTCACTGGTGTTTATCAACATTGGCCCTGCGGCTTTTTCAATTAGCCAAGCAACCCTTGAATCTGAATTTGCACCCGCTTTGTATAGTATAGGAGGAATCGCTTTTTCTATTTTAATAAGGCCGTGGCTAAAAAGTAAAGTCGTAAGTATTGCTTTTAAAATTGGTGTGAGAATCGTAAAAGGATACGTTAAAATCTGAGAAGGGTCTTCCGAAAAACGATTACTTCGTATTTTTGGGGAAACAGAATTTCAATTAAAATGTATCAACCTAACTACCGACTTATCTTAGCATCGGGCTCTCCAAGAAGGCAAGAACTCTTACAACAAGCAGGTTTTAATTTTGAAGTGAGGGTAAAAACAATAGAAGAAACATACCCCGAAGCGTTACCCAAAGAAGAAATAGCCGCTTTCCTAGCCAAAATGAAAGCAAAAGCATTTGATGGCGAACTCCAACAAAACGAACTTTTAATTACTGCCGATACGGTAGTAATATTGGGAAAAGAGGAACTACAAAAACCACGAAATTTTGAAGAAGCCTATACAATGCTTTCCAAACTTTCTGGAAATATGCATCGGGTAATTACGGGGATGTGTTTATGTTCTAGGGAGAAAGAAGTGGTTTTTAGTGATACTACCAATGTTCATTTTAGGGAACTAAGCGAAAGCGAGAAGGAGAATTATATTAAAAACTATAAGCCTTTTGACAAAGCTGGAGGCTATGGAATTCAAGAGTGGATTGGGATGTTAGGTATTGAGCGAATAGAAGGCTCGTTCTATAATGTAATGGGCTTGCCTTTACACACACTTTACCAGCAACTAAAATTGTTTTAAGGCTTTCAAGTAGGAAAGATTCTTCACTTTCTATTATTATTGCGGACTCAAGCAAAATAGTAAATACTAACCATAAGCAATAGCTAACCGAAAACTCATATGATTCTTTATTTAATTCCTTTTATTTCAGGAGCAATTGGGTGGTTTACGAACTACGTGGCAATTAAAATGCTTTTTTACCCTCGAAAAGAACAAAACTATTACCTATTTAAACTGCAAGGAATTTTTCCTAAGCGAAAAAGTACTTTAGCAAAAAGACTCGGAAAGGTAGTCGCTAAAGATTTGTTCTCTATGCAGATGATTCAAGACAAATTAGATACAGAACAAAATAGGGAAGAGCTTAAAAGAACTATTTTATTAGAATTTGAAGATTACCTAGTCAATAAGTTTAAAGCAGGAAATGCCATGCTTGGTATGCTTATGACCGATTCGGTAGTTACTCAAATAATGCAAAAAATTGAAGCGATGCTCGATGAGTTAATTCCAAAACTTTTTGGTTCGCTTACTTCTAAATTAGGAGAGGTTGATATTGAGCAATTGGTATACGATCGAGTAATGAGATTTTCAGACGAAAAATTTGAAGACTTATTAATGGCTGTAATTAAGAAAGAGCTAAAGTTTATTGAATCCGCCGGTGCAGTATTAGGATTTATAATTGGGCTTATTCAAGTAGGGTTAATTGTACTTAGCGAGCGATATGAGTTTCTGAATTAGTAACATTCATATAGAAGCTAAAAAACACTTATTAATAGGTTAATAAGTGTTTTTTTGTTGAAAGGAGACTCTTAAAATGCAGAGGTAACAGAGAAATAAACTCAGAGAAGAATTTATTTCTCTGCATTATAAGTTAGCTCAGAAGCCCTAATTTCCTTTTGCCAAATTTGAGCACCATCTTTATCGCAAATTTGAATAGTAAGCTTGCGGTCTGTTGGCAGTATTTAGAATTCCGTGTATAAGAATTTAGAAGAGCAAGGGAGTTACAA
>CAZFQW010000188.1:0-6970 GCA_964521225.1 uncultured Roseobacteraceae bacterium | reverse complement strand
AACTTGAGTCCGTATAGTTTTTTCAATGCTTTTAGCACCAATCCGCCTACAATCGTTTTTTCACCTTCTTTAAGGGGAAGAGATGGCTCTAAGAAACACACGCTAGAAAATATTCTCGAACACCAAGAAATTGTAGTGAACATTGTTGACTACAGCATGGTACAACAAATGTCGCTTTCGAGTACCGAGTACGATAAAGGAGTAAATGAGTTTATAAAAGCAGGATTCACAGAGCAAGCTTCACTAAAAGTAAAACCGCCAAGAGTTGCAGAATCGCCCGCCCAGTTCGAGTGTATTGTAAAAGATATTATTCATTTAGGAACAGGTGGGGGTGCAGGCAATATGGTAATTGCAGAGGTGGTACAGGCACACTTTCAAGACCATATTTTTGAAACAGATGGGCGTATTAATCCTCATAAATTAGATGCTGTTGGGCGTTTGGGCGACAACTGGTATTGCCGGGTTAATGGAACTTCGCTTTTTGAAGTGGAAAAACCGCTAAGAACCAAAGGAATTGGGGTCGACCAAATTCCTGAACAAATACGATTGAGCGAGGTTTTGTCCGGAAATGATTTGGGGATTCTAGGAAATGTTGAAAGCTTACCTAATGAGGTAGAAATTAAGCAGGCAAGTAAAAGCATCGAAATTAAAAGAATTTTAAGTAATGAAAAAGCTTCTGAGGTAAAAACCGCACTTCACAAGCTTGCCAAAAAAAAACTTGTCGAAAACAAAACAAAGGAAGCCTGGGCAATTTTGTTACAAGCGCAACTAACTGACTAACATAAACTTTGCATAGCAGATAATTGAAATCAAGTAAATTATTTAGAATAAGATAGCTCATTATTGCTAATAATAAGCTATTTTCATCACATTATTATTATCTTTCATACTTGAAAAATTGTGATGCATGCTTACTATTTTTTATTTAAATAAATGAGTGTAAGGGCTCTCAATTTTATTAATTCTTAAAGTAATATGATTATGAAAAAAAATTACAGCTATTGCTTTCTGGCAATGCTCTTTTCCTTTTTAATATCTTCGGCAGCTTATGCCCAAGGTACTTTTATAAGCGGAAAAGTGCTTGACGCAGAAACAAACGAATCGCTCATAGGGGCGAACATTATCATTAAAGGAAAAGTAATCGGTACTACTACCGATATTGATGGTAATTTTAGGTTAAATACCACCGTTTCTTTACCTTTTACAATTGTGGTTTCCGTTGTGGGCTATACCCCCCAAGAAGTTGAAATAACTGCAAATAACCAAGAGGTAGAAGTAAAGCTATCTACGCAGGCGGTTTTTGGGCAAGAGGTCGTTATTTCTGCCTCAAGGGTAGAAGAAAACCTCTTACAAGCACCAGTTGCCATTGAGAAAATGGATATCTTGGATATTCGGAACACTGCTGCACCCTCTTTTTACGATGCGCTTGCCAATTTAAAAGGGGTTGATTTTAGTACACAAAGTCTTACTTTCAAATCGGTAAATGCTCGTGGATTTGGTTCTAATGGCAACGTTCGTTTTGTTCAACTCATTGATGGCATTGATAACCAAGCGCCAGGCCTCAATTTCCCCGTTGGTAACGTAGTAGGTATCAGCGACCTAGATTTGGAAAGTGCTGAAATGATTCCGGGAGCAGCTTCGGCACTCTATGGACCGAATGCATTAAACGGTATTCTTTTGTTAAGAAGTAAAAGCCCGTTCGATTATCAAGGTTTAAGTGCAACCGCAAAAGTTGGCGTTAACCATATAGATGGAGAAGACGACGATCCTTCTGTGTATCATGATTATTCTATCCGCTATGCAAAAGCCTTCAACAACAAATTTGCAGTGAAACTAACGGCTTCTTATTTAAGAGCAAACGATTTTAAAGGAGTAGATACAAGAGACCAAAGTAATGTAGTAGAGCGAGGAGCAAACGAAAGAGGGAATAACCGCTTTTATGATGGCGTGAATACTTACGGAGATTTTTTAATCGATTTAGGTAGAATTGCAGACATTCAAATTGCAGGAGGTGGGGCAACCGCCGCACAATTGCAAGCAGTCCGCGCACTAATTCCAAATGGTGCTGCTGGAGCATTTACTCCAACAGGCTTCTTAGAAGGCGATTTTGTTGACAATAAAACAGAGAGTTTAAAATTTGGTACTGCCTTACACTATCGTTTAAATGATAATTTGGAACTTTTGGGTCAATTTAATTATGGCCGAGGAAGTACAGTATATACGGCTAATGATCGCTTTGTATTAGATGGTTTTTCTATTTGGACTGGCAAGTTAGAGCTAAAAAGTAATAATTTTTTCATAAGAGCATATACAACCCAAGAAAATTCAGGAGATACTTATGCCGCCAATACAGTAGCATCTTTAATTAACCAAAGTACCTATCTTTCTCCTTACTTCTCTACGTACCTTGGTGCTAGAACATCGAATTTTTTCCTGACAAACGAAGAGTTACACGGTTTGGCTAGGCAAGCAGCAGATGCTGCACAGCCCCAACCGGGTTCTCCAGCGTTTAATCAACTTTTTAATCAATTCAGAGGAATTCCTATTAGTGAAGGAGGCGCAAAATTCTTAGATAAATCGGCACTGTGGCATTTTGAAACAAGCTATAATTTTGAAGATAAAATCAGTTTCGCCGATGTAGTAGTTGGTGCAAATTTCCGTAGATACGACCTGAACTCCGAAGGAACTCTATTTGCACTTGAAAATGATGGCAACGAAGTAAATATTGATGAGTGGGGCACTTATTTACAGGCAAGTAAAAGCTTAGCGAACAACGTTGTTAAATTACAAGGTTCAATTCGTTACGATAAAAATGAAAACTTCGAAGGGGTTTTCTCACCTCGTTTTTCTTCTGTATTTAAAATCGCCGACAAGCACTATTTAAGAGGGTCGTTTCAAAGGGCATTTCGTATCCCATCTACACAAGACCAATTCATCGACTTAGATGTTGTAACCAGAAGACTTTTAGGGAGAAACGACCTAGTAGTGAATCGCTACAATTTAAGAACGAACACAGTTTATAGTACTACCGATGTAGATGCGCTCAGAAGCCAAGTAGCAAACGGCCAACTTTCGGTAGTACAAGCCGCACAACAACTTCAACCAGAAAATGAGGTAAATACCGAGTATAAAACCGAAAAGGTAAATACCTTTGAAGTAGGTTATAAAAGTGTCTTAATGGCGGGTAAACTCTCTTTAGACGGATATTATTACTTTAGTAGATACAACGATTTCGGTATTGAAATAGACTTAACTCAGGCGTATGCTATTACCTCTCCTATACAAGCACCCGCAGGTTTTAACCCTAACTCTCAAGAAGGCAAAGAAGCCATTATTGCTCAGAATGTTCCCTTGCAAAGATTTGGATTCGATACCAATGCTTCTACCGATTTAGATGTTCAGGGGTGGGCTTTTCAAATCGATTACTCCTTACCAAAAGGATACAAAATTGGTGGTAATGTCTCGTTCAACAAATTAATTGATGCAAACGGATTGAGCGAAAGAAATACGCAGTTCAACACTCCGGAGTACCGTTACAATCTCTCTTTTAGCAATCGGAAGGTTACTAAAAACATGGGGTTTAATGTTTCTTGGAGATGGCAGCAAGCGTACATTTGGGGCTCTGCCTTTGGTAGAGGGGTCATTCCTGAATTTGGCACCTTAGACGCACAGGTTAGCTTTAAACTACCCAATATTAAATCAATCGTGAAAGTAGGAGGCTCTAATGTCTTAAACGAAAGATATACCACTTCTTATGGTAACCCTCGATTAGGTTCAATATTCTACATATCCTTAACCTACGATGAGTTCCTTAACTAATTTCTAATTCATAGATATTTCAAAGCAACTCATTTAAAAATAGTAATTATGAAAAACTTTAAAATACATTTACTTCTAATCTTTAGCTTGTTTTTAGCTACAGCTTGCGACGAAGAGGACGTTTTAACTGAACGATTATTAGCGGAAAGACCTCTGCCCGTTGGAAACCCCGGTTCGTTAGATTTATCTACTTACGTAGCTTTAGGAAACTCCCTAACCGCTGGGTTTATGGATGGTGCCTTATATACAGACGGACAAAATTTATCGTATCCGAAACTACTCGCCAACCAATTTCAAACCGCTGGCGTTGGTGGAGGCACTTTTAACCAGCCAGATATTAATTCTGTTAATGGTTTTAACTCTACGTTCTCAAATATAGCGGCTGGAGTAATTGCAGGAAGAACCGAACTAAGCTTGTCTTTATTAGCCCCTGTACCTACTCAAGGAGAGCTGCCCACAGCCTATACGGGCGATAAATCTGCCTTGAATAACTTTGGCGTGCCCGGTATTGTAACGGCACAGTTGCTCACACCCCTTACAGGCACTCCAGAAAGCCCTATTGAAAACCCTTTATATACTCGTTTTGCAAGTGCACCGGGAACTTCTACTATCTTAGGAGATGCCATTGCCAGAAACCCGACCTTTTTTAGCCTTTGGATTGGTAACAACGATGTATTAGGGTATGCAATCACAGGGGGAAATAGTGCTCTTCTCACTTCACCGACAGATTTTAACACTCAGTTTAATGCGGTAATTTCATCGTTAATGGGAAACACTTCGGCGAATGGTGTGGTAATTAATATACCCCAAACCATTTTGGCAATACCGTTTTTTAGAGCAATCCCATACAATGCAATTCCTTTTGCTGCCAATGACCCTACACTTTCGGTGTTAAATGGACTTACCGCTTACGGAGGGTTCAATGCCGCTTTAGATGGCCTAGCAGCGGCAGGGGCAATTTCTGCAAGCGAAGCTGCAAGCAGAAAGGTAGTATTTAGTGCAGGGGCAAATCCCGTGGTAATTGTAGACGATAGCATGGCTGACCTTGGCCCTATTTTATCGACGATTAACCCTGCTTTAGCTTCCTTTGGGCAAATAAGGCAAATTGCCTCTAACGAATTAGTTCTGCTTTCTGCGGGCAGGGTTTTGGGAACATTAGCAGACCCCAACAATCCAGCTTCTGTGATAGGTGTTGGAGTGCCACTAGCCGATAATTTTGTTCTTACCGTCGATGAAATTGGCACTGCATTGCAATCAATTGTAGCGTTTAACCAGACAATGGCCACTGCAGTAGCATCGAATAGTAGCCGTTTAGTACTGTATGACACCAACTCGCCAACCAGTACGTTTACCGATTTATACGGTTTAAGCGACGGCACTGTAGGAGTTGTTGAAAACGGAATTAATCTACTTCCCGATTTTTCGCCTAATGGTGTTTTTTCTACAGATGGTGTTCATCCAAATCCGAAAGGAAGTGCATTAATTGCAAACGACATTATTCGTTTACTAAACGATTCTTACGATGCCTCCATTCCCGAAACAAGTGTTGATGCCGTAAGAAGCATTATCTTCCAGTAGAAGGCAAGGAAAATACAAGGTGAAAAGGGGGCTTTCAATCGAAAAAGCCCCCTTTTTTTATGAGAAGAGAGCATAAACGTGCTACCTCGCCATTTCAGATAAAGACTCTCCGAGCAATTTATCCAGGTCCTCGTCTATGAGCAGATGCCCTTTGTCCATTACATGAAATTGTACTTGCGTAAGTTTCGCAGCAAACTTTTCCCCTCCGGCAACAGGAATTACTTCATCTCTAACTCCATAAACCATTTCAGCAGGGATTCCGTGTCGATTGAGGATGGAATGTACCTCGGTATGATTAGGGATAAAATCACCCAAGGAATCATAAACATTGAAAAAACGATGCCTTTGTGCTTTGGTAGAAAAATGATTGAAAGTGAAGTCGTGAAGAAATTTTGAAAGTATCCTCAATTTGAAGGCAAACTTAACCAATCCGAAAAATAAAGGAGGCATTCGCATCAATAGTTTTATCAGTTTTACAACCTTTCTTGGAATGGTAATTACGTCGTATAAAGGATGTGTTAAAATGCCATCGGGCGCTAGCAAATATACCTTTTCGAGCTGTTGGTAAACTAAGGGAATCATGGAAAGGGCAACTTTCCCGCCCATGCTATAGCCCATTATGCTGAATTTTTCTTTCCCTTCTTTTTCCAAAATAAGTTGAATGATAGTTAGAATATCATCCTTAGAGAAAAGCCCTTCTTTCCAATCGGTTGCACCGTGGTAGGGGAAACTCACCGCACAAACCGTGTACACCGAAGATAGCGAGGTAAGCGGACTAAAAAGCTTTGCCTTATCGCCAAAACCATGAAAGGCAATTAAAAGCTTTTCCCCCTCTCCAAACTTTAGCACTTCTATTTGGGAATTTTTATATCGTATAAATTGTGTTTTCATTGGTTGGTTTCTTTTTAAACTCTATAGTTTTGAGTGAACGTCATTCCAAAAAATTCAGACTGATAAGGAGGGATTTATTTGGAATCTGTTATTTGGTAGTTAGCTATTATTAATAGGCAGACCCTGAAACAAGTTCAGGGTGACGTGTTATTATTTACAATTTGTTTCAAAACCCTTAGATATTGAAAAAGTTGGTTTTAATAGTTCTGCTCAAATTATCAATATCATATATAGTTTCAGCTTGTACTTGTTATTATGCAGGAATTAATGATAAATTCAAATCATAAGAAATAGTGTTTACTGGAGAAATTATTGAAGTAGAATATTTTACAGATGAAAATGGTTTCGAACACCCAGTTAAAGCTATTTTTTGGGTAGAAACGGTTTATAAAGGAGAGCTAGAGCTAAAAGAAATTGTTGCGTATAACTCAACTTTTTGTTTAGAACCGTTTGAAGTAAATTATAAGCTTTTAGTTTTTTCTAATATAAATGAAGAGAATGTGCTAAAGCTTGAAATGTGTTCTGGCACAAAACCTCTCGATATTTTAGCGATTATTGAAATCATGGTTTTTACAAAATGGATTTATGCATTCCCTCTAATTATTTTAGGAGTATTATTTCTCATTTGGGGCAGTATTTAGAATTCCGTGTATAAGAATTTAGAAGAGCAAGGGAGTTACAA
>CAZFQW010000187.1:0-6988 GCA_964521225.1 uncultured Roseobacteraceae bacterium | reverse complement strand
AAGGGATGTATATGCGGAATTTATCGCCTATACGCATTAGTTGCGTTGCTTCTCTCCAACCTTCAATAACACCTCCCGTACCAAACACAGGATTGCCGTTTTCGTCGAATTCTTCTACAGTTCTGCCAGTGCCCTGCTCTACAATAATGGGCTCCCCTCTAAAGAACGAGCTATCGAAAATATCGCCATATAAAATCTTGCCTTCGTAGTCTAGCGAAATAACAGTTCCTGAGGGGGGGATACTTCCTTGCCCTTCTTCGAGTACTTCGTAGTACAAACCGGTGGCTGTTTTTGTAGGGCTGAGTTGGTTGGCAGTAAAGTAGTCTTGCAGAATTATATCGTCTCGTTCCGCTTGTGTGAGCACTTTTATGGTTTCATCTTCACAAGCAGTTGATAAGATGATTAATAAGCTGAATATGCTTCGTATTGTTAACTTAGTTTTGTACATGTTTATCAATTAATTTTTTAGTTCACTCTGGCATTTTAAAAGCTAGAGGTCAATTTTACTTCTATTCAAATCCTAGTAGGCGAATTCTGAAACGCAACGGAGCGAAAGGAGGAATATCTGCACTTCCAGTAGCACCATAGGCTCTATCAGAGGGCATTACAATCCAAGCATCTTCACCAATTTCCATTTGGCTAATGGCATCGTACCATCCTTTAATAAGCCTTACGGTATCTAGTGCAATAGAAAATTCAAGGCTTCTGTCGAACTCTTGTCCGTTGAGTAAGCTGCCATTGTAAGAAACAGTGACAAAAGCACCATAATAAGGCGTATCGCCTCCAACTCCTTTTGTAACTACGGCTTTTACTACACCGCTAGGGCTTTCATTTGTTTCGATAATGTCTTCTAAAACATTTGTAACATGCTCGTTAATAAGTCCTATTTCAAAAGCTTTTTGTTCTGCATCGGTACGAACGGCATTGAGCTTAACATCGGCAATAAAATTAGAATTAGAAGGAATAAAAACACCGCTGAAATTGCCGCTAGTTCCACCAAAAGCTAATCTCGAAGGAATGTAAAAACGATAATTATCGCCTTCTTGCATTAATAAACTCCCCTCTGTTAATCCGGGAGCAAAAGTGCCAATTGCTGGCTTGAACATGTAGGAAGGGTTATTTTCTATGGTTTGGCCAGACTCCAAGAAAGATAACTCATAAGAGATATCGGCAACGAGATTGCTTTCCAAGTTTGCCCCGTTTCCTTCGCTGATAACGGTATAACGCAAGCCCGAGAAGGTGCGCTCTGCATTAATATTATTTCCTGCTAAATAGCTATCAATGGCTTCGTCGTCGCTAGCCGAAGTATCCACAACATTATCGTCTAAACAAGAAGAAAGCGCAATGGATAAGGGGATAACTACCCAAATTTTTTTGAAAGATTTTAATAAAATGTTCATAGCTATTGAGTATTACTTTTCTACTAATGTTTTTTGTAAATGAAAGGTTGTGTTTGTTTATTTTTACTTAGAGGTTTTTTTGTGAAACTCTGCTTTTAAACTGTCTTTATAGGTTGGCAGAAGTTGCTCAAACTTTTCAATGGTTTCTGCCAAAGAATCGTCTACACCGCCCCCTGCGGCATTGATGTGCCCGCCGCCGTTAAAGTGGTCGTTGGCTAGGCTTGCTACAGAAAAATCTCCCGCAGAACGGAACGACATTTTAGTGCCTCCTTCTTTTTTCTCAATAAATAAGGCGGCTAATACTACGTTTTCTAAGGAAAGCGCATAGTTTACAATCCCTTCTGTATCGCCTGTTTGGGAGTTAAACTTGGCTAGTTCGCTAGTAGATAAAGAAAAATAAGCGGTATGATATTCTGGATGAACTACCAGCTTTTCATTAAGAACAAACCCCAAAAAGCGAAGCCTATCCAAAGAGTTGGTATCGTATATTAACCGATGAATCCGAGCCGCATTAATGCCTTTATCTATTAAATCGGCTATAATTCTGTGTGTCTTCCCCGTAGTGCTTGGGTACTTAAACGAGCCTGTATCGGTCATAATGCCGGCATATAAACACTCCCCAATGGCTTCGTTAATTAAGTTGCCATAACCCAATAAGCTGATGAAGTCGTGCACTAGTTCGCTAGCAGAAGACGCCGTAATATCCCATAATTCAAAATCGGCAAATTCTTCTTTCCCTCTGTGGTGGTCAATCAGTATAAACTTAGCTTTGCCAAGAGCGTTCCTAATGATTCCTTCTAGCTTTTCTATCCTGTTCAGACCAGAAAAATCTAAACAGAAAATTATATCGGCATCATTTACAAGGGATTCTACCTTGGGTTTCGTTTTTTCACTAAAAACAACTACCTCTTCGTGGCCTTGCATCCAAAAAAGAAATTTAGGGTAGTCAGTTGGTGAAATTACCGTAGCTTGGTGTCCTAGTTGGGTCAGCACATTCCAAACTGCTAAACAAGAGCCAAGTGCATCGGCATCGGGCTTCCTGTGAGGCAAAATCACTATTTTTTTTGGTGTGGCAAGAAGTTCTTTTAGTGCTTCTAATTTTTGCATAGTTATGCTTTAGGTTCTTCAATTACTCCTTTTTATTTGAAAGAAGCCGTATTTTAAGTGCTCAAACAAAATTAATTTATATTTAATAGCAGATAACTATAGATACTGTTTCTCAAATTAAATTAAGACAAGTCTTTAAAACTTATTGAGTGTTAGAAAAAGCGCAAAATACAGAAGTTTTAAGGTGAAAAGCAATTACAGAAATATTTGATACGAGGAGCAAAGAGCCACAAATGCCTCATTTTTGGGCTGTAAGGTCATAAAAACAGAGCTATTCTATTTGCGAATGATTA
This sequence comes from uncultured Roseobacteraceae bacterium, assembly GCA_964521225.1. Classification (GTDB taxonomy): domain Bacteria; phylum Bacteroidota; class Bacteroidia; order Cytophagales; family Flammeovirgaceae; genus CAYUJH01. The sequence continues at coordinate 4,188 of CAZFQW010000187.1, read as the reverse complement.
CCGAAATTTCAGAATTAGAAAATTAGAAGAGAATAGTTACCAATAATCTAATTGCTCTTTTACTTTTGTAGCTGAAAAATTGATTGACATGAGTGAAGTGTATTCTATTGGTATTACAGGAGGAAGCGGTTCGGGTAAAACTACTTTTTTAGAACGCTTAACCAGTTTTCTCGGCAAAGAAAACATCTGTATGCTGTCGCAAGATAATTACTACCTGTCTTTAGACAAGCAACCCCGCGATGCCCAAGGGATAGAAAACTTTGATACACCTGACTCGTTCGATTTGCTTTCTTTTCGCGACGATGTATTTAAGCTTCAGGCAGGGGAAACGATTACCCAAACAGAATACACTTTCAACAATCCGAACAAAATACCAAAGCAGTTGGTGGTTGAGCCGGCACCCATTCTTATTGTAGAGGGGATATTTTCGTTACATGACCAAGCCATTGCCGACTCACTCGACCTAAAGCTCTTTGTAGAAGCCAAAGATTATATTAAAGTAAAGCGGAGAATTTTACGCGACCAAGTAGAGCGAGGCTACGATTTACAAGATGTACTTTACAGATACGAAAACCATGTGATGCCTTCTTATGAGCGTTATATTGAACGACATAAGCACGAAGCCGACTTAATTATTTGTAACAATACATCGTTTGACCGAGCTTTAGATGTAATTAGTGTGTACCTTAAATCTAAAATTTAACGAAACATGGCAGATAGTAAATTTGCAGTAATTGGTCTTGGGCAATTTGGCTTAGCCATTGCTAAAAAACTAGCAAGTAAAGGTGCTGAGGTACTGGCGATAGACCGCAATATGGAACGAGTAGATTTAGTGAAAGACCTTGTGGCATACGCCGCCGCACTCGACTCTACCGACATAAAAGCCCTTAGTTCTCAGAACATTGCCGATATGGATGCGGTAGTAGTGGCAATTGGCGAAAATATCGAAGGGCTTCTGCTAACCACTGTGTTACTGCTTGAGCTAAAAGCCAAAAGAATTATTGCTAGGGCAATGAGTTCGCAACAGCGATTAATTTTAGAGAAACTAGGCGTAAAGGAAATACTATCGCCAGAAGACGAGGTGGGAACTATGATTGCCGAGACACTGCTGAAACCGCACATGAAATCGTTTCTATCTTTACCCGATGGATATGAAATTGCCGAAATTGTTCCACCGAACAAGGTAGTACACCGTACTATTGAAGAAATTGACTTTGAAGAAAACTACAGAATGCGCCTTATCACCTTGAAAAGGTTCTACGAAGAGCATCACGAGGGCAGAAAGGTAACCGTTGAGCATCTGCTTAAAAAATTAAACAGAGATACTGTAATTCACCCTACCGATATGCTAGTGGTACTAGGCGATTCGCACGATATTTCTAAATTCTTGGAGATCAACCGATGATTTTCAACACGAAGCCAAACGGTTTGGAGGCATTAGAAACCCTGTAATAGACTTCACCAACCTAACCGAAGGATACGATTCTTTGTAAAAAAACTTCCTATCTTCGCTCCTATGCCTATCCCGAAAGATACCCTTTGGAAAGCTATTATCGAAGACCTGTTCGACGATTTTTGCTATTACTTCTTCCCCAAATGGGCGGAGAGCGTACCCGATTTTTCCAAGCTACCCGAGTTTTTAGATAAAGAACTCGATGCGCTGTACCCGAAAGACGACCCCTCCAAACGCTTTGCCGATAAACTTGTGAAAGTGTTCACCAAAGAAGGCAAAGAGCACTGGATACTCATCCACATTGAAGTACAGGGATACCAAGACCTTGGTTTTCCTGAACGAATGTTTACTTACTTCCATCGCATTCGCGACCGATATGGCAAGGTGGACTTGATGGCACTCGTCATCCTCACCGACGGCAACGCCACATTTAATCCCACAGAGTACCGTTACCGCTACGAAAAAACAGAAATCGTGTACACCTTTGCAAGCTTCAAACTTCTCGAAAAAAGTGAAGCGGAACTCAATGTGCCCTACAACCCGTTTTCTGTAGTGATGCGCACGGCAAAAAAAGCTTTGCAGAAAAATAACCTTAGCGATGCTGCGCAAATGACTTGGAAGCGAGAGCTAGTTGTTGCCTTAAAAGAAGCCAACTACCCTCCTCCTAAAATTCGTAGAATTTTGCACTTTATTAAGAATTACGTGGTTTTCAGGGAAAATCACATCATTGATGTATTCGAAGAATTTGTATCTAACACATTTACACAAAGAAAAAGTATGGGAATTGAAGAAGTAGTTAAACAGTACCATGAAGCGCAAAGAGCACAGGCAATTAAAGAAGGCCTAGAAGAAGGATTGAAAGAAGGATTGAAACAACTGGAACAAACCAAAATCAAAGGAATCCGAAAAGCGTTGCTAAGAGGCAAGCTAGATTTTGACGAAATTGCCGACATTTTTGAGGTGTCCCTTGCTTTTGTAAAACAAGTACAAGACGGGGAGGTGAAATAAGCCTCCCTTGGCAGCATCTTTTGACCTTTACGAAATCTCTTCTAAAATTTTTTGTATTCTAGCGTCTAGCGTTTCAAAGTCGGTAAATCCCTCGGCTATGAGGTAAAAATAGGTATTGCCTGTTTGCAGATATAGCCTCGGGAAGGCAGTGGCTTTTAGCTGCTTTGCCAAAACAAAATCGTAGGTGGCGTACTGCTTATGTTTGTCTTGCTTCATTTTTTTTACAAACTCATAGCCATCTAATCCAAACTGAAACGCTAAGTCGAAATATAACGCATCTTGGGTTAAATCTTTTCCTTCTGCATAAATTGCTTTTTGCATGGCATGGGCAAACTCAAAGCTCTGTTCGGGCTTTTCTAGTTTAAAAATCCCTAGGGCAGTAGCAGGAATCATAGAATCATAGTTATTAGCACCGTCTTCTAGTTGTTTAAGGAATTCTTTTCCGAAGGTAACGCCACTGGTTTCGGCAATTCTTTCCAAAACATTATGGAATCCTAAGGGGGCAATTTTATGGATAGGCCCAACACGTTCCTTTAAAACGAGTCCGCCACTAATTATCTCAAAATCAAATACTTTTTTATATTTCTCTCGGATATCGGCAGCAACTGGGCTGAAACCGTAACACCAAGTGCAAAGAGTATCGAAAATATATATGAGTTTAATCTTCTTCATGAAAAAAATGTAAAGTTTTAAATTATGAACTCTTTTTGATTTTTATGTTCATTTCATGTTTCTACCAGAAACCGTACATCTAATTTTCAAAACTAAATCTTGAATCGATTAACACAAAAAAGGGAGTATCTTCTCAGAAACTCCCAATTTGTACTATAATGAACGGAGAATCAACCCGTATTTCTTAAAGCACCAGCAATGCCATTAATGGTCATCAGCAAATTGAGTAGAGTGCTTTCGCGCTCTTCTGCGGTATTTCCATTGTCTTTCTGGCTTCTCCATTTTCTGAGCAAAATCAACTGGCTTCTATGCAGAGCCTGAAGTGCATCTTCTCTTAAAAGATTAGAGAAATAATGATTTGGACGTCTTTCTTTAAAAGGGCTTTCGAAAATTTCGTCAATAATATCTTTTGTAAGCGTTAGCTCTGCTGAGAGCATATTAAAAATTGTGTTTCGAGTTTTTTCATTTTCTACTAAATCAGCATAAGACTGCATAATTACGCTATTGGTAGCGGCTAAAGAAGTATCTACATTGGTAATGATATACCTAATGGTAGGGTCGGTTTTAAAGGCTTTTTTCAGTGCTGAAAATTCTTCTGGCTTTTCCTTTTTCAGAAGGTTCAAGGTATTGCCCACACCATACCAACTCGTGATATTATAGCGCGATTGTGCCCAACTAAAAACCCATGGAATTGCACGCAAATCGTTCAGTGTTCTGGTGCCTGTTCTTCGGGCAGGGCGAGAACCAATACGGCTACTTTCAATAGCATCAATTGGGGTAGCCTCGCCGTAGAATGCCAAGAATTGTGGATTTTGTATAAGTTTTTGATAAAACGCTTTACTTTTTTCTGAGAGATAAGCCAAGGTTTTTTCTAAAGGATGTTTTGATGGCTTTTCTATGAGTGAGTCGTGAACGGTGGCGGCAGTTGTACTTGCCACCAACATTTCAATATTTGAACTCGCATTTAACTTATTGGCATATTTTTGCGAGATGGTTTCCCCTTGCTCCGTTAAACGCATATCGCCATTAACCGAGGTAGGAGGGAGCGCTTGGAT
>CAZFQW010000186.1:0-6992 GCA_964521225.1 uncultured Roseobacteraceae bacterium | reverse complement strand
CAGCGTTTTTTATGTAGATGGATTAAACACGAGTGGTTTTTCTTTAGGGCTAATCGTAAATATAGCCTTGAAAGATGAGCTATGGGATTTGCGACTTGCTCCTAATTTCGCCTTTTACCAACACGAAGTAGCTTTTAACTACGTTGAAGAAGATTCTGAAGAGCCCATTACAGATATTAATATTATTGAAGCTACTATGTTTGAAGTTCCCTTGTTGTTTATGTATAAATCGACAAGGCGAATGAATAACAGAATGTATATGCTCGGCGGGTTAACGGCTTCCGTTCAGGTGGGAGGTAAAATAGATGAAACCAACCAAAGAACAATTATTTTCAATCGAAATAACCTTGAAATAACCTACGGCTTTGGATTCCATTTTTATATGCAGATGTTCAATTTAGCTCCCGAAGTACGATTTTCCCATGGGATTTTGAACAGGCTTAATCAAACAAATAACCCTTTTTCATCGAATATCAGTCGAATTTCATCTCATAAAGTTACCTTAATTATCAACTTTGAAGGATAACCTGCAAATTCGGTTATACTTTACTCTAGCGTAAAAACGTTACCAATTCGAAAGCGCAATGTATCTTCATTGTGCTTTTTTTATGTTGAGCAACGATTCCTATTACATATATATTTTATATATTTAAAGTGAGCAGGTAACATTTATACTACTTTCTTCTTGTAACACTTACAAACTATACTTTAAAGCAATAAAAACGTATCTACTATGATTCTCGATGCAAGCCTTATAAAATCGGTATTGACTATATACGACGAGTTAATGCAAAATGGACTTTCTTTGGTTTATATGGGGGAGTTTAATCAGAACATTACCAAGATGTTTACTCAAATGGCGCGCGAGAATTTGGAAGAAGAAAGTAGAGAGCGCACTTTCAAAAATCGGGTGTATCATGTAATGGTTGAAACGCTTCAAAACTTGAATAAGCACTCCGACGAGCTAACCGATAGAAATATAGGCAAAGGTTTATTTATGATTGGAAGACAAGGAAAAAGTTATTTTATTATTACCTGTAACCAAGTTTCTAGCGAGAAAATGCACATGCTTACCGATGCGATAGAAACTGTAAATAACTCTACTAAAGACGAGCTACGCGACATGTATCTTCATCAAATTAGGTATGGCAAACTATCTGATAAAGGTGGAGCAGGTTTAGGTTTGATTGACATCGCTCGCAAAACGAATAAAGGCTACGAGTACCAATTTTTCCCTCACCAAGAAGAAGGCAACTTTCTTTTTTTACTGAAAGTAGAAATTTCTCCCAACAAGCTTAATCCAATTCCCTCTGAAATAGACGAGGAAGAGGAGGATATTGAAAACTAACCGTTAAATGCTTTAAAATCTTTGAAACACTCTTCGATGACTTAGTGTTTATTTACTGTTTTCAAGCACTTTATTTAACCGTATAAATCTCATTTTCTTGAATTTTTGTAGTAACTGTGGAAGTGACGCTTTAGCTTTTAAAGTACCAGAAGGTGATAGTTTTTCGCGCTTTATTTGTGGTAACTGCCAAGTTATCCATTATCAAAATCCTCGTATAATTGTGGGTTGTGTGGTGCTTTACCAAGAACAAGTAATGCTTTGCAGGAGAGCCATTGAACCTCGCTACGGTTTATGGAATTTACCGGGAGGATTTATGGAAAACGGTGAAACAGTAGAACAGGGAGCAAAGCGAGAAACCTTCGAAGAAACCAATGCCGAGGTAGAAATTATACGTTTGCACTCGGTATACAATATCCCGCACGTTAACCAAGTTTACCTGCATTTTTTAGCGAAAATGGAAAAGCCCTACTTCACAGAAACCTCTGAAAGTTTAGAGGTGCAGTTGTTTAGCGAATCTGATATTCCTTGGGACGATATTGCTTTTAGTTCAACGTCTTATTCTTTACAAAAATACTTTCAGCACAAAGAAGAACACAAGCCGCCAGTACACATAGGATTATTTGAGAAGTGATATAACCGATGTAAAGCCGAATGTTTATTTAGCTTAGCCCTTCAATATTTCCTTCTTTTAAATAGATATGATTTGCCTGTGGTTCTTTAGGTAGGCCCGGCATGCGCATAATGGAGCCTGCTTTTGCCACAATAAATCCTGCGCCACTATTCACGATAATATCTTCTACATGCAAAATGAAGTTGGAGGCAACCCCTACCGCAGAGGCAACATCCGAAAAAGAATATTGCGTTTTGGCAATGCAAACGGGCAGTTGGCTCAAGCCCATTTGGTTAATTCTTTTTAACATTTTATTCGCCTTGTTATCTAATTCAATATCCTTAGCACCGTAGATTTTCTGCGCAATGGCCAAGATTTTATTTTCTAGGGAATCATTTTCTTCGTAAGTAAATTGAATAGGCTTGGAAGGGCTTTTTTCAATAGTTTCTTTCACCATTTTAGCCAGTTCTTCCGCTCCTTTACCGCCTTCGGCAAAGCTTTGGTTTACGGTGTAGGCAATTTTTTGCTGCTTAAACCAAATTTTCAAGTACTCAATTTCTTTTTCGTTGTCGTAGTGAAATGCGTTGAGTGTAACAATTACCGATTGTCCAAATTTTAGCAGGTTTTTATAATGCTGAAACATGTTGTGCAGCCCTTCGCGGAGTGCTTGCATGTTGGGGGCTTTCGATTCGTTTTCCGAAGCATTTCCGTGCATTTTGAGTGCCTGTGTAGTAATTACTAACACGGAAAGTGCAGGCTGCAAGCCACTTTTTCGGCACTTTATATTAAAGAACTTTTCAGCACCTAGGTCTGCTCCAAAACCTGCTTCTGTAATTACATAGTTGGAGTGAGACATTGCCATTTTAGTAGCCACTACCGAATTTGCCCCGTGTGCAATATTGGCGAAAGGTCCCCCATGCACAATGGCAGGAGTGTGTTCAGTGGTTTGAACTAAGTTAGGGTTTATGGCATCTTTTAAAAGCACAGTAATTGCCCCACCAATGCCTAAATCTTTTACAAAAAAGGGGCTTCTGTCGTTAGTGTAGCCCAGTAATATTTTATTGATTCGTCCTTCTAAATCGTCTAAATTTTCAGCTAAGCATAAAATAGCCATAATTTCCGATGCGGGGGTAATATCAAAGCCAGACTCTGCCGGAATACCATTGATAGTGCCGCCTAAACCAGTAACAATGTTTCGTAGCGACCGATCGTTTACATCCAGTACTCTTTTCCAAACCACTTCTTTGAGTTGTTTTTCGGTGTGCCGATGCTGGTGTTGGTGGTTATCGAGCAGGGCTGAAATCATGTTATGAGCGGAGGTGATTGCATGGAAATCGCCTGTGAAATGCAAGTTAATTGCCTCCATAGGAAGCACCTGCGCGTAGCCACCGCCAGCGGCGCCTCCTTTCATCCCGAAACATACGCCAAGTGAAGGTTCTCTAAGGGCTACAATAGCTTTTTCTCCTATTTTATACAGCCCAAGTGCAAGCCCAATGGCAGTAGTAGTTTTTCCAATTCCTGCTCGGGTAGGACTCATAGCAGTCATTAAAATTAGCTTACTTTTTTTTACTTTTTTTTCGTCGATTTTTTGGAGAGGGATTTTAGCAATATGATGTCCGAAAGGTTGTAAGTCATTATAATTAAGCCCTACACTTTCTGCAATTTCTTTAATTGGTTTTAAGGTAATCGAGCGGGCAATTTCAATATCTGTTTGCATAATTAGCTTGGTTTGAAAAATCTATTTTTTTAAATAAAATAAAGCCTATGTTTTAGCGATTTATTTTATTTCCGAATCCTTCTTTTTTATGATTCTAATTTTCTAATAAATCCTTGATTTTAGAGAAGTCGGGATGGATAATTCCCTTTTGCTCTAAGTCTTTTAAATCAATTAAAAATACTTCTGCAAAGGTTTCATAATTTGTATCTGATATATAAGGTCTATCCTTCCACTCGGTATAAATAGTTTCGGCTTCTTTATACTGGCTATCAAGAAGATAGCTTAGGGCTAGGTTGGTATTTATCCATGTTTCAGCAGGGTCGAGCTTTAAGCCTCTTTTGGCTGCTTTAATAGCCTCTTTATAGTTTTTATTATTGATTAAATACCAAGCATAACTACCATAATGGTTGGCGGTTAAATTACTGGCAGAAGGTTTTATTTTTAATAGGTTTTCATCAATTATTACTAATTTTTTGTATAACTCAGCCTTGTTTTTATCGCCTTGTATTACATTAATAAAATTACCCACTTTATCTATATAATCTTCTAAATGGGCTTGCGTATTATCTTTTGTAAAGGCATCTATTAAAATAAATCTTATTTTATTTTCGAGCAGATTAAATGTACCTGAACTTGTAGGGGAAATGATTTCTAAATCTTCCCAAAAAACTTTGGCAAATAAGGCGTTTTTGTAAGGTTGAGTGCTTTTTTTATTATAAAAACCCACTGCTTCTTTTTCCATCCCCCTGTATAAAAAAGAAGGACCAAGGTTGGTGATAATACCTTCTTCGGCACCAAGCTTTAAACCTCTATTTACAGAAATTTCAGCTCCTGAATAATCTTGAGTTAGTAGCTGATACCAAGATAACCCCCAATAAATGGCTGCTAATTCCTTTTCTGTGGTGGGCGTACTTTTTATGCTTCTTAACCTTTCTAAAATTGCTCTAGCATTTTTTAAAGTGCTTACATTTTCATTGTTGCTATAATAATCGCTTACAAGCGAGCGGTAGTATTCTGCTGCTTCGTTCAACTTTTTCGCATCGTTGTAAGACATTACTTCCTCGAAAGTTATTGTACCTTCTTGGAGTTGTTGCCCTACTGTTTGCCAGTCTTTTCTTACCCTTTCAATATTTTTATTCTGAAAACCATAATAGGATTCTAGCGAATTAATAACACCCATCACCGTTATTTTATAGCTAGGGACTTCTGTGTGGTATAGCCCTGCGTATTCTTTTGTGTTGCCCTCTAGTTCGTTATACATCCCTTGGAAAATCAGGACAGCCGTTTTTAGCGGGAGTAAATCTATATAAACTGTTTTATTGATGGAAAGCGCCTTTTCAATTGTTGCATTTGCTTCAGCGAATTGTTCCCCCAAAATTTGATAGTAGGCTAAGGAGTACATCTGCGATAATAAACTCCATAATTCTTGCGTAGTATCTTGCCGATAACTCTTTTGATAGAGTTGGAGGGCAACTTTTTGGAGGTTAATCGCTTGTTGGTACTCTGCATATTCATACCCTTGAATGGAAGCTTTGCTGATGTAGTAAGATGCCGCATCGAGGAGTTCTTGAGGGTCTGTAAGTGCGAGGGCATCTTCTTTTGTAATTGTACCTTGTTCTAACAAATCGTATTTGCTCATGTAGCGCTGCCTTACTTTGGAAACATTAGGGCTGCTAACTCCTAGTGCTTCTAGCGAGGTAAAATACTCTAGCACATTATCTTGAAAAGTCTGAAAGGTATAGTACTCATAGTTACTCTGTTTTACTTTGTTTTCAACGGCTACAAAGTCATCGAATTTATCTTGAAATAGCCAGGCAATTGCCATAATAGAGTGAGACCATGTAGTACTTTCAGGGTCTAGTGCCATTGCTTTGCTACTGTTTTCAATTGCTGCTTCAAATTGTTTATTTACGAGCTGATACCAACTTAACCAGCCCAATGCATTGGCATAGCTATAAGCGATATTATAGTTTTGCTCATCGGCATTGCCTTTTTTGTCAATGTTATAGGCTTTTTTGTGTAGTTCAACCCCTTTTTGTTGGTTAGCTAATTTGGCTTTATAATCTTCGGAGTCTTTACTATTCGCTTCTTCTGTGTAAAAGTATGCAGCGGAATTTAGCTTCTCTACACTTTCTAAATTGAAAGCCTCTTTAAAAGTGATTAAATTTTGTTTTAATAGTTCGTAAGGATTGAGGGAGAGCATTTTTGCTTTTTTATTCATTTCAGCAGAAAATTCTTTTTCCCCTAATAGGTTAAGGTACTGAGAAAAATAGTTATCAAAACTCAAATAGCCTTCCATTTCCCAATTTTTTGCTGTGTTGTAAAGCCTTTGCAGGGCAGGATAATTTTCCTTTTTCTGTTCGCAAAGGAATTTCCCTACATAAGCCGAACCTGTTAAGCTTTTACTTTCTAGTTTTTCAATTATTTGAATGGCGTTGCTGAAATTAGTTTCGCTCTCTTTCCAATTTAAGTTGGTTAATTGGGCAAAACCTAGATTTGTATAAGCATCTATTAAATGCCTACGCTCTTGTTCAGTAGAAGGGTTGGGGTAGGCTTTCTTTAACAAAGCCATTGCTTTTCTTTCTAACGCTTCCTTTTCTGCGGGGTCGTTTAATTCAGAGTTTCGGGCTTTCTTGTGGTAGACTTCCGCCGCTGCTTTTAGTTTTTCTGGGTCTTTTATCAACAAATGCTCTTCTATTGGTACAGAAAGTCCTTCGGCGGCATACTCATGCAAATCGAAATTGGCGATGTTTCCATTTTCTAAGAAATCTTCGGGGTTGGGCATGGTTTGCCATAGTCTTACTTGCTTGTCTAAACTGCCGGTAGCAAATATTTTTCCGTTGGGGCTAAAATCTAAGCATTGGATGAGCTGTGTATGTCCTTTATAGGTTTTAATGAGCTGCCCGTCTTTTGTCCATAATTTGGCAGTATTATCGCCACTTACGGTAATCATTTGTTGCCCATCGGGAGAAAATGCTAGCCCTAACACGTAAGTGGTATGTCCTTTTAGTATATTAATTAAGTTACCTTGAATGTCGTAGAGATGTGCCGTGTTATCTTTACCTCCCACCAATATTCTTTGCCCATCGGGCGATAAATCAACGGCAAAAATATCTGCTTTGTAAGTATCAATATTTAATATTTCTTTTTGCCTGCTGATGTCCCACAGTTTCGCTGTTTTGTCGAAACTACTGGTTAATAAATATGCGCCATTATCGCTAAAATCGGCGCTATATATAAGGTCGTAATGATTGCTAAACGTATAGCGAACTGTGGCTCTTTTTATACTCCATATCTTTGCCGTGTTATCATCACTA
>CAZFQW010000185.1:0-6994 GCA_964521225.1 uncultured Roseobacteraceae bacterium | reverse complement strand
CTAAGCCCTCCGCATAGTCGTTATAAATTCTAATATCTTTTTCGAGGAATTTTTTTCTATCGAAAGCATAATAAGAAGCCTGCTTTAAAATAGTTTCATTAGAATCTACCGAAGCAATAATAAACAGCGTTCCTTGCTGTGCTCCAAGATACCTCACTAGCATCGAGATAATATCATCTGAAAGAACTTCAAAAGCTACATCTGTATTCCTTAATATATCCACAAAGCTTGCTAAACCTTTGGTAACCCAGCTTTGCTGCTTATCGGTTTCCGCAATTGCCATCAATCGCACACGCATCTGGATCAATGCATTTCCTAAAATATCATCTTCGCTAGATGGCGAAAACGCATAATTAAAATTTCCTTCTCCAATCTCATAAGCAAACTGGCTAGCATTTCGTAAGTGCTTTGCAAGATGATTCCCTGCCAAAACATTATCTTTCATCTCATTATCAACCTTAGGCACTTCATCGGGTAGGTTCCCCTGGGCAAGCTGAATGATTTGTTCTGTGGGTTTTCTAATAGATTCCCGAATGGTATTCACGACTGAAATTCCTAAGAAAGAGGCTAGGAGCACACAGACAAAAATCAGTGTATAAACCAAAAAATTAAAAGTGGTTATTTCAGTTTGGATTTGGTTAATATCTTCTTGTAAAAGGCTCTCTTGTCTTTCGCTTAGCGTGGTAAGCATTACAATCAGTTGCTCTTGCGTAGGAATTAGTTTTTCTAAATTGTACTGCTTGATATAATTGTTTACAATCTCTACACGGCTATCCGAAGACGACCTTTCAAAATAGTCGGCTGTTGGATCAGAGTTTTCAATAAAATAGTTTTCAAGATCAATCTGCATTTTTTCATAATCCTCTAACAGTCTTCTTAATGCAGTAATATTTACTTCTTCGATTAAAAAGCGCTCATCTAGGCTTAACAATGTATCAATTGAAGGATTTATTTTTCTCTCCCATACGTTTCTACGCTCTTGCCTAAACGATTCGGTCTGAGTTAAAAAGTAACCGTTTTGCATCGTAGCAGACCGGTTCATTCCTATTAAAATCTCTGAAGTATAAAGGGTTGAAGGGCGACGCAGCTCAATAATTTGAGTATTGATAGCTTGTACCCTCCCATTGTAATAGAGCGTAAAACCAGATAAACTAGTTAACGTAACCACAAAAAAGATAAGTAACAATAGCGTTCTGCCTTGAAAAGTATTGATACTTAACCCCTGTATTATGTTTCCAATAGTTCTTTTTAGAAGAACAAATAATCTAAGTAATAACCTAGTCATAGGCACAAATCAACTTTACAATTTTTCCAGCTCTAAAAGGACTCTACCTTTCCCATTAATTAAAAATTGAAAATCTTTTTGGGTGATTTCCGTTTTCTTCAAATCTAACTGTAAACTATCAACGTAAATGTTAATCTTTTCTTTGAGTTTTCCCTTTTCAATTCCGCTATTAATTAATAATGGGATTTTCTGCATATATTCTTCTAAAGGAATACTCAGCTTTTGTTTAATCTGATTTTTTATTTCATCGTGTAAAACTTGATTAGCAGCAGTAAGTAACCATTCTTCTGATTCTAAATCAAAATCAAACTTATCTATTTCAATAGATTTTGATTCTGTATTAAACCTAGGTTTTCCTTTAAATGTAACACTTCCCTTAACATCTCCACTAATTTCTAATTTAAATAATAAATTTGAGGAATTACCTTGAATATGGGCAGAATTAATTTTTAGGTTTATCCCTTCTACATTAATTTCTTTCCCAGCCACAAATTTTTTTAAGATATTATTGATAGAAGTGTAAGGAAGTTTACAAACTATGTTTAAATCGAACTGATCAGGAGAGTTAGCCAATTTTAATAAGCTAGGTATTGAATCGTTGATACTATAGGGAGGAGAGGCGCCTATTAAAGTTTGTGCAAAAGTTTCTAGTTGAATTTGAATGAAAATATTTTTGCCTTTTGTATTAATAACCGTCGATTGGATGCTGTAAGGAGAAAATTGCAACCATATTTTTTCTGCTTTTTTGTTAATTAAAAAAGGCTTTTGGATATCCTTCCATACTTTTTCGATTTGCTTTTTGATATCTAAATTATCGTGGAGACTTTTATCAATTTTATTGGTCAAATCTCCCATTTTTTTATCTAGCTCTTTTTCAACTAAACCTGCAATATTAATTTTAAGGACAGTGGCAGTAGGTTCAGTTTCCCATTTAAGGCCTTTGTACTGCGTTTTTGTAAGGAGTTTCCAATCATTATTAATATCTACATTACTATCAAAAAAAAGCACCAGCGCAAACTCTACAACATTCCCTTTTTGAAAAATATTTTTACCGAAAACTTTTTTAGTGCCAATTAGCTTTTTCTCAATTCTCACTTTTAGAGGGACACTATACGATAGTACGTTTCCTAGCGCATCTATTTTAATAGTGCCATTTTTCTCGATTTTTAGTTTGAGTTTATCATTACCATTATTTTTGAAACTATTATCGTTGTAGATAGTACCTCTAATTTTACTATTAATCATGTTTTCTAGGTTCTGTATTTTATACAGAATAGGGACACTGATCTTAGAAGTCTCATTTTGGATTTCTTTATACTCTAAAAACACACCATTGTCAGACTGAATGTTTTCTGTTTGCCTCCCACAGCGTATCATTAAAATACCTATAAATAATAACAAACATAGTAGTTTTATATTTTTAGAATACATGATGTCTAATTTCTATAATAGGTAATGGATAATTATTGGTAATCAGGTTAATGACTTAACCTCTTAATTGTTGTACTACTAATTACTCTTAATTTGAGTTTAAGTTTTTTTTCTTAAGAAAACAGCCCCATTTCTTAAAGTTAACATAAAACAAAAAACCCGTAAAGAAATTTCTTTACGGGTTTTATTTAACTAAAATAAGAGAGTTTTTTAGGTAAGCGTAATCTCTAATGCTAGCCCTCTGAGTTCGTGTACAAGTACATTAAATGACTCTGGAATATTAGGACGTGGCATATTTTCCCCTTTCACAATTGCTTCATAAGCTTTGGCTCTACCCACAACATCATCCGATTTAACAGTTAATATTTCTTGAAGAACATGAGAAGCACCAAATGCCTCTAGAGCCCAAACTTCCATTTCCCCAAAACGTTGGCCACCAAACTGTGCTTTACCACCAAGTGGTTGCTGTGTAATAAGCGAGTATGGTCCAATAGAACGGGCGTGCATTTTATCGTCTACTAGGTGTCCTAGTTTTAGCATATAAATGATACCAACAGTAACCTTTTGATCAAACTGCTGTCCTGTTAATCCGTCGTTAAGGTAAGTACGACCAAATTTAGGTAAGCCAGCAGCATCAAGCTCTGCCACTACTTCTTCTTCAGAAGCACCATCAAAAATAGGTGTAGCATATTTTCTGCCTAGTTTTCTGCCTGCCCAACCTAGAATAGTTTCATAAATTTGACCGATGTTCATCCTTGAAGGCACACCTAGAGGATTAAGTACTATATCCATCGGTGTTCCATCATCTAGGAACGGCATATCTTCCTCTCTAACAATTCTAGCGACAACCCCTTTGTTACCGTGTCGACCAGCCATTTTATCCCCTACTTTAAGTTTGCGCTTTTTGGCAACATAAACTTTAGCAAGTTTCACAATTCCATTCGGAAGTTCATCACCTACTTCAAGTGCAAATTTTTCACGTTTGAATTTGCTTGTGATATCATTACGTTTAGCCGTATAATTTTTAACCATTTCGGCAACCATATTATTGGTATGGTCATCATCAGTCCAGTTTTCTAAAAGTAAACCAGCGAGAAGATTCACTTCTTCAGGCACTTCGTAGCTACCTTCGTCTTTAAAAGCGTTCTTATCTGGGAATAAATAATCTTTGATATTTTCTTGAGTAAACTTCATTCCTTTACTCATTATTTCGGTACCAAACTTATGTTTAATTCCCAATGTAGTTTTAGAATCTAATAAAGCATTGAGTTTTTCAAACATTATATTCTGAACTCGAAGCAAGTCTTTACTAAATTCTGATTTTAGTTTTTCAATTTTATCTTTATTGCGAGCTCTCGCGTCTTTATCTTTCTTAGGGCGTTTGAATAGTTTTGTACCAATTACTACACCTCTTAGAGAGGGAGATGCTCTTAGAGATGCATCTTTAACGTCTCCTGCTTTATCACCAAATATTGCTCTTAATAATTTTTCTTCTGGGGTTGGGTCGCTTTCTCCTTTAGGGGTAATTTTACCAATTAGGATATCTCCTTCTCTCACCTCTGCGCCTGTACGGATAATTCCGTTTTCATCAAGATTTCTAACGGCTTCTTCGCTAACATTGGGGATTTCTGAAGTTAATTCTTCTTCGCCTCTTTTTGTATCTCTAACTTCTAATTCAAATTCATCGATGTGAATCGAAGTGAAAATATCGTCTCTTACTACTCTTTCAGAAATAACTATCGCATCCTCAAAGTTGTATCCTTGCCAAGGCATGAATGCAACTAATAGGTTTCTACCCAATGCAAGTTCTCCTTTTTCGGTGGCATAACCATCGCATAAAGGTTGACCTTTTAGTACTTTATCGCCTCTTTTTACTAAGGGTCTTAGATTAACGCAGGTATCTTGGTTTGTTCTTCTAAATTTCGTTAAAGAATGCTCAAACACTTCATCGTCAAACGAAACTAGCTGCTGATCGCTATTAAGTTTATATCTAATGCAAATTTTAGTAGCATCTACAAAAGCCACTGTTCCGTCGGCTTTAGCAAGAATTACGTTTCTAGAATCTTTGGCAACTCTTTCTTCAAGACCTGTGCCTACAATAGGGGCGTCGGGTCTTAAAAGAGGAACTGCCTGGCGCTGCATGTTTGAGCCCATAAGAGCCCGGTTAGCATCATCATGTTCTAAGAATGGGATAAGAGATGCGGCTACTGAAACAATTTGGTTAGGTGCTACATCCATATATGAGATTTGGCTCGGATCAACCACTGGAAAATCGCCTTCAAATCTACTTTTTACTTTATCGTTAACGAATTTCCCACCTTCACTAATTGGTGCATTTGCTTGGGCAATGTAATGGGTATCTTCTTCTTCGGCACTTAGATACTCTACATTTACAGTCATATCTACATTACCCTCACTCACTTTTCTATATGGCGTTTCAATAAATCCCATTGAGTTTACTTTTGCATAAACACAAAGAGAGGATATCAAACCAATATTAGGTCCTTCGGGAGTTTCAATGGTACATAAGCGGCCGTAGTGGGTATAATGTACATCACGAACCTCAAAACCTGCTCTTTCTCTGGAGAGGCCACCAGGTCCTAGTGCGGAAACTCTTCTTTTATGGGTTATTTCAGCTAATGGATTGGTTTGGTCCATAAACTGAGAAAGCTGATTTGTTCCAAAGAATGAGTTGATAACAGAAGAAAGAGTTCTTGCATTGATTAAATCAACAGGTTTGAAATCTTCGTTATCTCTTACATTCATTCTTTCTTTGATGGTTCTTGCCATACGTGCAAGGCCAACACCAAACTGACTGTAAAGTTGCTCTCCTACGGTTCTTACCCTACGATTACTTAAGTGATCAATATCATCGACTACCGTGTTAGAGTTTATAAGCTTAATCAGGAATTTTACAATACTGATAATATCAATAGTGGTGAGTACCTTGGTATCAATATCAATATCTAATTGAAGTTTTTTGTTGATTCTATATCTGCCAACTTCTCCTAAATCGTATCGTTTATCACTAAAAAATAAATTTTGGATAATATCTCTTGCAGTTTGTTCGTCTGGTGCTTCAGTATTTCTTAACTGACGATAAATTTGCTCAACAGCTTCCTTTTCGGAGTTTGAATTATCTTTTGAAAGCGTGTTATATATGATAGTGTAGTCAGAGATATTAATATCTTCTCTATGTAAAATCACAGACTTAGGGGCTGCGTCTAAGATAATATCAATGTCTTCTTCTGTAATTACATAATCACGTTCTAGAAGAATTTCATTTCTATCAATAGAAACTACTTCACCGGTATCTTCATCTACGAAGTCTTCAGTCCATGTTTTAAGAACACGTGCTGCTAATTTTCTGCCTACAATTTTCTTGAGCTTACTTTGAGTAGCGTCTACTTCTTCGGAAAGCTCAAATAAATCGAGGATATCTTTATCGGTACCGTAACCAATGGCCCGAAGTAGGGTGGTTACGGGAAACTTTTTCTTTCTATCTATGTAAGCATACATTACATTGTTTACATCGGTAGCAAACTCAATCCAAGAACCTTTAAAAGGAATTACTCTGGCTGAGTATAATTTTGTGCCGTTTGTATGTTTACTTTGAGCAAAGAACACACCCGGAGAACGGTGTAGTTGAGATACAATAACTCTTTCAGCACCATTTATTACAAATGAGCCTCTATTAGTCATGTAAGGTATATTACCTAGAAAGACTTCTTGTTCAATTGTTTCAAAGTCTTCATTGTCTTCGTCGTTACAAGAAAGTCTCAACTTTGCTTTAAGGGGTACATGAAAGGTAAGGCCTCTATCAATACACTCATCGACATTATATTTGGGGGGGTCAACGGTGTAATCAATGAATTCTAAAACAAAATTTTCTCGTGAATCTGAAATTGGAAAATTTTCACAAAAAACTTTATAGAGTCCTTCTTGAATTCTTTTTTCTGGAGCAGTTTCTAACTGAAAGAACTCTTGAAAAGAATTAAATTGTACATCTAGAAAGTTTGGATAATCTAAAACCTTCGTGATAGATGAAAAGTTTTTTCTCCCGCTATTGTGCATGGCCAAAATTTGATGGGGTTTTACTTGAAAATACTAAATCTTAACGCGCTTAAGATAAAATCTTGTTAACAAAGCGTAACAAGACAGGATAAGAAGGCAAAGATAGGTAAACCAAAAAGTAAAGGCAAAAAATATTCTGTTTGCTTGGTAAGTATTCTATTGCTAATTCACCCATTTTCATGTATTGGGGTATATAGCTTACTC
>CAZFQW010000184.1:0-6998 GCA_964521225.1 uncultured Roseobacteraceae bacterium | reverse complement strand
TTTTCTTATATAACCTCTCATAATATACGTTCTTCTGTGGCGAATCTTCTTGGGCTCACAAATATTATTCTTGATGAACCTGACAATAAGATGTATGTTGAGATGCTAAGAACAAGCACCAAAAAACTCGATGTAACCATTAATAATCTTAACGAGTTGCTGTACTTCGAAAATCAATTTAACCCTGAAAATAAAAAACAGTGCAATCTATATGCCTCCTTACAGCGTTTTTTAGAACTTAATGAGTTACTAATAAATGAGAAGAATGTAGAAATTAAATACGATATCAGTAAGGAGTTATTCGTAAACGCAATTCCTGCTTACCTTGATAGTATTTTCCATAATTTAATTACAAATGCCATTAAATATGGGCTTACAAGGCAT
This sequence comes from uncultured Roseobacteraceae bacterium, assembly GCA_964521225.1. Classification (GTDB taxonomy): domain Bacteria; phylum Bacteroidota; class Bacteroidia; order Cytophagales; family Flammeovirgaceae; genus CAYUJH01. Next base: position 6,614 of record CAZFQW010000184.1, on the reverse strand, counting down.
TCAAAACGGATAGAAATTGCAACAACAACAGAAAATGATAAAGTTGTAATAAAGGTAAGCGATTTTGGTATGGGCATCGATTTGGCACTTCATGGCGATAAACTATTTAAACTAGGTTCAAGGTTACATTCAAATACCGATGGGCAGGGGCTTGGGCTTTTCATGACAAAAAAACAAGTAGATGCGCTAGGAGGAAGCATTGAAGTGAGCAGTGAAGTGTCTAAGGGAACTACCTTTACGGTAAGGCTTCCGCAATAATTTTTTGCAACTCAGCTTTTAAATCATCCATCTTTACTTTGTTTATTCCTCTAACATTGATTTAACGCAAAATAGCCATGTAAGTAGCCATCGTTTAAATCCAAGTTTGATTATTATTTGTTTTCTCGTGTTCAGCTTCGCCCGTATGCTTGGTAGAAGCGGGTTCTGTAAGTATGAGTCATACTTCGTCATTGTTTTTAGTACGATGTTGATGCTCAACCCCTTTCGGAACTACAATCAGCTTACCTGTTGCTACTAGTTCTTCAGTTTTACCTTCAAAATCAATCAGTAAAATACCTTTTATAATTAAAAAAGTTCGCCTTCGTGGGCGTGGTTATGCCACACGAGCTTACCGTTCACTTTAGCTACTTTTACTAGCGGCCCATCACAATTTTCGATTATTCTTGGCGACCAGTGTTCAGAAAGTAACCCGAACTTTTCTTCTAAGTTTATCTTTTCCATTGTAGAAATTTTTACGGATATTTAAAATTTATTTATTCTTTGAATTCAACTTTCGGGAAGTAGGTTATAACATAGAATTAGAGTTCTAAAGAAAAGTGCTAAATAGTTGCCATATTTAAAACCTTAACAGTTTTGAAAGTGTCGGCATTGCAGTGTTTTACATAAAGCTTTATTTATCATAAGTATTTCAATTAGAGATGAGGCGAATATTATTGTTCCTTTTTGTACTGTTTCTTGTAGTATGTATTGTACGAGGAATATACATTCATGCCGGTAGTTTCCCTAAGAAGGAAATGGTTTTAACGAAGAGCAAAAAAGACAAAAAAAGCTTTCAACATTACCTTTCAGAAAAAGACTCCTTATTCATTCACGAAAAAAATATATTTACGGAAGGTTGGGACACACTGGCACAGCCCAAATTTTGGTACAATGTAATGAACATGAGCCCTGATACTATGCTTGTGAATGTAGCAGCTACGCGATCTATTTTGATGCGTATCCCAACTTCTTATTATATGGATAAGGAAAAAGAAGAGAGGGAATCGTTTAAAGATTCTGTTAAGAAAGTGTTTGACTTACCCGAAGACGAAGAGATTTACGTTACCTTTGGGAGAAGTCACTTTTATCGTTTTAGGGAGGTGATGGATAGTTTGAATGTTGGTATCGATGAATTTAAAAAGGCGGGTGTTAACCCGTGGTATGCTCAGGTAATTTTAATGATTGAAAGCCCTAACCAACTAAAAGCATCGCCAGTGGGGGCATACGGAGGCTTTCAGTTAATGAAAAGCATTGCCGTTCAGTATGGCTTAAAGGTAAACAAAGAACAAGATGAGCGGGTAAGCTTAAGGAAATCGGCAAAAGCTGCGGCAAGGCTGATTCAAGAAGTGTGTATCCCTAAAGCGAAGGAGATTTTAGCGGTACATTCGATTAAACCCCAAGAAGACGAACTTTGGTTTCGGTTGATGGTATTGCATGTGTACCATGCAGGAGCAAAAAATGTGGGGGCTGTTGTAAAAAAAATAAAGCCTAAAAATGGTGGGATAGAACTTATCCAAAAATTGTGGAAAACACAGCACAGGAACTTTGGCAATGCTTCTCAAAATTATTCTCAGCTTGCCTTGGCTTCACAAATTTCCCTAGATAAAATACTAAGGGAAGAGTATGATTTAACCAATAAATTATAGGCGATTGATGCCGCTCTAAAAATAAAACTTCATCAGTAACTTATAGCTTAAATTGTCAGCCGTTTTTTCAAAGGCATATTTGCCATGCCGATAATAAACCCCGCCACCTACACCGAAGCGGGCAATATTTAAGTAGCCAATTCCTAAAATATTATGCAACTGCAAACCTGTTTCGTGGTACCCTTTATTGGCTTGTAAAAATGTAATTTCTTGGTGGTTTCTCGGATTCCGCAACTCGCCCCATGTAGAGCCGTGCATTAAAACGGGTTCGGGTTGTATAATCCCTAGTTTAAAAAGAGGCCTGCCTGTTCCCACAGAGAAAAACAGGTTTGCGAACCTATCGTGCATAAATTCATAAATCCCCATTGTTCTGAAACTATTGAGGGCATCAATCCATTTATAGTCTTTGGCATCGGAACCTGCGCCATTAAACAATAAAGGATAAGGAACCTCTCCGTTAACCAAGCCACCTTCAAAGCGAACAGAAAAGTGAGTTCCTCCCTTAATTTTAAAGCCTTTATGTAAAATAAATTGGTAGCGTTCGTAGCTAATATTTTCATTTAGCACCGACGATATTCCCCCTTTATCGAAATAGAAAGAGAACAGGGGAGGTGTTTGCTGTATGCTCGTTGTTTGCCGGCTTGCTTCTCTTAGAAGCACTGTATTATTAGAAGTATAAGCGAATCGCAAACTTGCTTGGGTAAGCTCATATCCAGAAAAAGGGGCAAATCCCTCTGACTGAAATTGATAGTTGAATAATGGCTCAACCATGCTTTGTTCTATTTTTAATTGCGTGAGCAATCTTTTAATAGGTCTGAAAGATAGTTTTCCTTGCCACGATTTTATTTCACTCATGCGAGAAGCCATCAACCTTCTGGTATAACCCGATTGAAGAAAATTGTGAGCATTTGTGCCCGTTACGCCGGGTTCTTCTACCGTTTTGTGGTAGGCAAGCTCTAGCCGCATATCTTTAGAGGGTACGAGCAAGGTAGAGACATCAAGGGAGTATTTCATCGATTCGTCTCTTAAGCCTATGCCCGCATAGCCACCGAAGCTTATGCGGTTTGAAAGGGCTGCATTGGTCTGTAAACCAATGCTCAGCCTTAATCCCTCGTGCTCATTATACTGGAAAAAATCGCCAATTCTAAAGCTAAGAAGGCCGATAGGATATAAGCCATCTAAGGAGCTATTCAATGCTTTTTCGAGAAATCGCAAGCCCGAAGATTTTGCCACGCTATCCATATACAGATAGGTAAACTGCTCAAGAGAATCGAGGGGTTTTGCTCTCAGTTTACTCCATTCTTTACTATCTCTTCTAAAAGCTTTTTCGTTGACTTTCACCGAAGCACTGCCCCATTTTGGGTTGATAGCGGAGGGGTTAAAACTTACCTCGCTTATATAGGTTCTGTTTTCAACGCTTAAGCCCAACTCTTTTGAGGGATACTCGGGAAGATAGATTCTGTAAAGAATTTGTTCGGGAAACCATTGGTTGCCTACTCTAAAATACTGATGTTCTAGGCGCATTTCTGCAAATTCTTTTTCACTAGGCTCAGCAATAACATTCTGGATTGCAAAGCCGTTATTATTGATATAAAGCACCCCCTTAAGTCCATCAAATTGGCGTCTTTCTTTGGGTTGGTAGGTAATTACAAATACAGAGTCTGGCCCATTAAAAAGCGTATCGGTTAGTTGGAAGTTGTATCTTTTTAAAGCCCCATCGGCAATAGGGCTAAAGAAGTTTTTTTCTAATAATTCAAAAGATTCTTGGTAGAACGAAAAGAAAGGGAGCTGATTTGTGAGCAAGGCAAAGCGAGGTTCTTTTAAGCCCGAAGCTTGTACTGCATCTACCTCTTCTCTAAATCCTTTTTCAGGCTCATAGTATAAATCGGAAGAAGTTTCCATTACTCCCATATACCTTTTGGTATAGGTTTCTTGAAGGGCTTTAAATGCTTCTGGGTTTGTGAATACAGGATTTAAGATGATTTTTCTGTAAGCATTGAACGAAAAAAAAGGCAGTGATTCAGGACGGTGCTTTTTTTTATTTTTAATAACTTCTTTTATGATTCTTTTAGCAGGATTATCTTGCCGGTTTGCATCTACAACTACTTCTTTTAAGTAAGTACTAGAAACGTTGAGATAAATTGTGAGTGTAGGATAATCGAACTGTTGGCTGATAGGAAATGTCAAGGTTTCGTAACCAATAAAAGAAAAGCGTAAAACCTGAGATTTTTCTGGGATTTCGAGTGAAAAAACACCATCGATGTTGGTGGTAGTGCCGTAATTTCCACCGGCACTGACATTCACAAAAGCCAAGGATTCGCCTGTAACAGCGTTGAGAACACGGCCTGTAATGGTTTTTTGTTGTGCAAGTGTGATATTGGCATTCAATAAATGAAATAGAATGCAGGAGAGGTAAAAAAAAGTAATTCCAGTTCTACTAAAAAAGCGTTTCATATTTTTATGCAATAGGCGGATTCACTTTAAAGCCTATAACCAGCACGTCGTCTATTTGCTTTTCACCTGCTTGGTTTGTCCATTTCATAAAGGTATCATTTAATATCTTATTTTGCTCATTCATGGGAAGCTCATGAATCTCTAATAATAATTCTTTAAATTTTTTTGGAGAGAATTTCCGTCTTTCAGGGCCGCCAAACTGATCTTTAAAACCATCGCTACACAAATAGAAACTTGTAGGAGTATCTATATCAATTTTATGAGTAGTAAATTTCAAATCTTGCCTTCCTCCAATCGACATTTTATTGCCTTTCAAATTGGTGATTTCACCATTTTTTATAAAGTATAATGGGCTTTTAGCGCCGGCAAACTCAATTTTACCTGCGCGTTTGTCTAACAAACACAGTCCTAAATCCATTCCATCGCGGTTGTTGGTTTCCTCTTGCCTTAGGGTATGTCTTACGCTTCTTTGGAGCATATCGAGGATTAACCCAGGCTCGGTGATTTGGGCCTCCATCACAATTTTTTCTAGCATCTGCTCGCCGAGCATACTCATAAAAGCACCGGGAACGCCATGGCCTGTACAATCTACTGCGGCAATTACTACTTTACTATTGCTCATGCCTTTAAAAACGGGCTTATCGGCAGTTGGGCTTTCGGAGTTTTCGTAGAGTAATTTAGGTTTAATTTCGCCAAACCAATAAAAATCTCCACTTACAATATCCCTTGGCTTGTAAAAAACAAAGCAATCGTGCAGTATCCGATTCATATCGGCTAGCTTGGGTAGGGTAGCGGTTTGTATTCTTTTTGCGTACCGAATAGAGCTTTCTATATGCTCTGTTTTCTTGTAAATTTCTGTATGCTGTTCATCAATAATTTTGTGTTGTTGCTCTATTTCTTCTTTTTGTTTGCTTAAAGTACGATTAGCTTGCCGCATTCTTTTTGCATTTTTCCAACTAATATAGCCCAACATAGATGAGAAAAATAACAGGCCGAGAATTGCAATAAAAGCCACGCTCTGGTTCTGTAATTTTACCGTACTGATTTCATTTTGTTCTTTTAAAACATCATTTTCTTCTTGTCTTTGTAGTGTTTGATACTCCGTTTGCAACCTTACAAGTTGTTCAGTTCTTTCTAAATTGAATAATGTGTCTTTTAAACCAATATATTTTTTTTGTATGAGGTATGCATCTTTTATAGAATCTAGTTCTTCTAACAAAGCCAACGTTTCTTTATAGAGAGAAAGCCTTTCTTTCCTGTTTTGGAGAGAGTCGGCAATTTTTTGCCCCTCTGTTAAAGCGTACATAGCAGAGTCAAAATCGCCTTTTTCTCTATATAAATATCCTAAATGACGATAGTTAGTGGCGATGCCCACATTATTGTGCATTTTTTTACGAATCTCCAATGCTCTTTGGTGGTAGTGCAAAGCTTTCTCAAATTGCATTTGGTCGTAAAAAATACTGCCCATATTGGTTAAGCTTTCGGCAATTCCTTCTTGGTCTTCTATTTCTTGCCTAATATTGAGGGCTTCTCTGTAATAAACCAATGCTCTATTGGGGTCTCTTTTTTGGTAAAATACAATGCCTATATGATGGTCATTTAAGGCTTCATCTTTTTTATTGTCTAGTGCTTTGTAAAGCTCATTGGCTTTAAACAGATACTCAAGTGCCTTGTCATTGTCTTTTTGGTCGGCGTAGGTAATTCCAATTTGATTATAGGTATCTGCAATTTTTCTGTTATTGTCAGATAATTCATATAATTCTAATGCTTGAAACTGCCTTTGGAGAGCTTCGGCATAATTTCCTAAAGCCCATTGTGCAATTCCCATATTAAAATAAGAATCTGCTGTTAATTGAGTGGTTATAAGCAGATGTGCAAATTCGAGTGCTTCCTTTGCTAGAGAGTCAGCCTTAAGGGGGGAGCGGTTATGGTAGGCAAAGGCAAGTTCGTTGAGTACAACAGCACGGAGGCTATCGGAAAGGTTTGGCTTTTGTAAAATTTGTTGCAAACTATCGATAGGACTTACAGGCTCTGCCGAAAGGTGATTAAAAACCATTAAAAAAAGGAAGTGTAACCTCAGTAGTTTAATTCTCATGTAGTTGTTATTTCTTATACAACAACGCAATTATTTTAACAAAATTGATCATAACAGAAATTTATTATCAACATTAACAGGCTAGAAGCGGCTTAGTTGTAAGCCGCTTTGGCAGTATTTAGAATTCCGTGTATAAGAATTTAGAAGAGCAAGGGAGTTAC
>CAZFQW010000183.1:0-7000 GCA_964521225.1 uncultured Roseobacteraceae bacterium | reverse complement strand
AATCATACGGCTTTTTCCCATAGACTTTTACTGCTTCGTCAATTTCTTTTTGCATCATTTTCCGTATCTTTTCGTTGAGTTCTTTCAGTTCTTGAACAGTAATTTCTTCGAAGGGCTTATTGAGGAACTCCGAAGGTTTAATGCGCTTACCTCTCACGTAAGTCATTCTGGCGGGTAATGCATAGTAAAATATCCAGGGCTGCAAAAGCACTAAAATGGTATGTAACGCAATGGGTAAAAAAGGAATACCAATTTTATTGATGATTTTATTGATAAAATCCGACTTGTAAGAGTAAGGGTTTACAAACTCGGCATTGATGGTATAAAATGGAATTATATCCGTTTTGTGCTTTAGGCTCATTCTTAAATAAGAGGTTGCGAATTTTTGTAATTCGTAGCGGTGGTTAAACCCTTTGCCAATACCGGGTACGCCTTCTGGATAAACCAATACGTTATAGTCTTTTTGGCGCATTAAGGTTTCGAAGTTAAGACTTGTGGCATCTACTGCACCTACTTTTTTCCAAATATTGGGAACTAAAAAGGGGTTCATAAGGACTGTTCTTGTAAGAGGGGGGGCTATAATTGGACGAACAGCATTAGGGCCATAGTTCTCTATCGGAAAGAAGCGAGAGGCGAATATCATCCCATCCCAAGGGAATGACATCCCCGAATGATTACTGATGAGCAGTAGTGGTGTTTCAGGTCGGTTTCGCTCAGGGAAATTTTCGAATCCTATTAGCTGTGGCCTAAAATAATTATCATTAAGGATATCGATTGCTTCAATGATTTCTTCAATGACATTCTTTTTAAAAAACTCTGTTAAAACATGTTGATTGTTGGCAACTAGTTCGTCTTCGTTGGGATGCACCAACTCTCCGAGTTTTTGGCTATTATCTTTTACTTTTGAGGCTGTCATATCCTCTCAAGTTAATAATATTTTGAAAAATTCTTATAAGAATACGCTATAAAACTAGAAATTAAAGTGCGGGGTCGTTTGCCTTGTATTGGCTTGCATCCAAGAAAAATAAATTAGCGCTATACAACTTATTAATTCCCTCAATTATTTTATTGGTAAAATGTGCGTTCCCTCTGGGGTTAAAATGGACACCATCCGCAGAAAATAAACCTAGATTTGGCTGAATTGAGGCATCGACCAAAGCACCATTTAGTTGGCTTGGGAAACCACCAAATAACTCGCGGACATCAAAGTTTATATTTATTAAATTGAGTTGCTCTGGGTTATCGTTTACAATATCTTGAATGATTCTATTAAAATCGGTGATGCGTTGCCTTACTTTTTCAATTTCTTTATCGGTGAGAGCGTATTTTTTATCGAGAGGGATTGAGGTTCCTGCGCCATTTTTGAGTTCATCGAAGGGGAAGGAAAGCAATAAAAATTCGGTAGCGCGCAACTGCCTTATTTTAGGGATTTCGAAAAAAGTACCATTAGGCATAATGATAGAAGCATCGACCAAAGAAGGGTCTTCGATTACCACAGGGCTAAGGCCTTCATCTTCAAAAATGATGAGGGGTCTTGTTCGCACCTCTATTTCTTCGGCTGTTAAACCTTGGAACCGTAAATCGGTGTTCCAGCCTGCTGCAGCAATATTATACTCAAAATACTGGTTCCATAAATCTGTAGAATCTTGTGTGGTAGTATATACTGCTCGGGGAGGCAAAGAATTGAAAAAAGGCAGATGAATAATATCAGGGTAGTTCAATAAAACGCCTTTAGCACCGGTAGAAAGCAAACCGTTAATGGCTGCTTGGTAGGCAATTCTGAAATTCTCAACACTTGTCATGTCGTTGGTGCCTGTGCCGCCATCTTTGCCGGTAGCGCCATTCATGGCATAGTTTAATATATCGCGATAGCCCATCCAAAACATAAAAAAAGTAGGGCTTGCGTTTACCGCATCGCCAATAATGGTACTCGTGGGCTGCGAAGAGGCAAAACGGCCATAGAACAAATTTCTTTGTCCGTAACCCGGTACCGAGGCATCGAGCACTTTGGCTTCGGGCACAGAAAAGTTATTTAAAAAGGCCGGGTTTTCAGTGTAAAAACTAGGAGGCACTCCAGGTTGCCTAACGGGTAGGGGAGTATCAAAACCTTCTACGTTTTTAAGTGCAAATTTTCCGAGAGGGTTGTTTTGGGCATCGAAACCTCCAAAACCTACTTCGCTTTGTATATCGGGCTGCAAAAAAGGGCTAGGGTTATTGACCGTAGCCGCTGCTTGTTGCGCCAAAAGATTAGCAATGGAGTTGTCTTGTCCCGTTTGATATAACGCACCATCCATATATCCTGCCGCAAAGCCATCGCCGACTACCATAAAGCGAGAAAAATCAGCATTTCCGGAAAATGGTCTGCCTAAAATATCCCCGCCGTCGTCGGGTCCACAGGAAATCAAAAATAAACAGAATAGAATACTACTTAGTCCGAGTTTTTTCATTGCTGATACAAATATTGCTTTTACCGATGATTAAGATAATAAGTCGTGCAAGGCGGGTTCAATTGTTTTGAATTGAAATTGAAAGCCTGCTTTTTGAAGTTTTTCCGAAGATGCTTTTGTACCCGATAACACAATTTCCGACATTTCGCCCATCGCTAACTTTAATGCAAAGGAAGGGACACTGATTGGCCAAGTGGGTCTTTTTAATTCGTGGCCGATAGCCTTGGTCATTTCTTCGTTGGTTACGGGGCTAGGGGCTACGGCATTAAATACGCCGTTTACGCTTGTTTCTTCAATGCTATATTCAAAAGCTTTTGCCAAATCTTTAATATGAATCCACGGTAAATATTGTGAGCCATCTCCAACGGGTGCACCCACAAAGAGTTTTACAGGGGTTTTTAGTTTGGGTAGTGCGCCTCCTTCATTGGTAAGTACTACGCCTATTCTGAGTTTTACGAGGCGAATGCCCATAGCTGCAATGGGTTCTACACTTTCTTCCCATTTTACACAGACTTCGGCCAAAAAATCATCGGAGGGTTTCGCCTCTTCTGTAACCCATTTGGCTCCTGTATCGCCGTAGTAACCCGTTGCCGAAGCACTTACAAAAGTATGCACGGCGTGATCTAGTTTATTTAAAGAGTCGATCAGAAGTTTTGCCGAGTTCACCCTGCTATCTAATATTTCTTTTTTTCGTTTTGCATTCCAAGTGCCTTCTCCCACATTTGCCCCTGCTAAATGCACAATTACGCTGGTGTCTTTTAAGGCGGCAGGGTCTAATTCACCTCTTTGAACATCCCACTTGTAGGTATTTTTTTTGCCTTTGGGGTTTCTACTTAATAAGGCAACTTCATATCCTTTTTCGGTCAGAAGTTTAGTAAGGTGTGTTCCCACGAGACCGGTTCCTCCGGTAATTAAAACTTTTTCGGGCATAAGAAGATATGTTTTTTGTGTAAAATTATTGGATTATCGTTCTAAAACCTATCTCAATACGCCGCTAAGGAATAACAAAGTGCTGCGTAATAAGCTTTTAAACAAAAATAACTCTCTAATAAGGTGAATAGTTAACAGAAATAATTAGCTGTGGATTAATTAATCTCTTTTCTATGCAACTAACTAAAAAAATACTTGGGTTCATTGTTTTAGGGCTGCAATGTCAGTTGAGCGTTGCCCAAATTACGGGTACTACATTGGCAGAAAATCCTGTTTTTGTTGGTGTCAATTTTCATCCTTTGGGGTATATCATTCCGCATTCTTCGGAATTGAAACAGGTTGATTTACGGAACCCTCTCGGAGTACAACTCGATTTTGGTTGGCATCTTAACACCCAAAAAACTTGGAACTAATGTAGGTGTTATCTACGAACAGGGTTTTCTTTACTCCTTTTCGATTGTCAGAGTGCTGCCGAATTAGGGCAGTCATTAAGCTTTACAGGTTTTACAGAACCTTTTTTCGGCTTAGGAAATAAGCTGAAAACATCCTTTCGTTTGGGTGCTAACGTATCTTAACCAAGTCTACGACTCCATTTCTAACCCTAATAATCTGTTTTATAGTGCGTCTTTAAGTTTCATGCTCAGAACTCAGTTAAGCTTGCATTATGATTTTGGCAAACGCTGGGAAGAAAAGCTCGGCGGGCACTTTAGCATATTTCCAATGGGGTTATTTCCCAACCTAATAAAGGGATGAATTACCCAACTCTAAGTTTGGGGGTGGTGTATAAGCCGAAACTCATTCAAGTTATCCAAAGAAGTAGACTTACCTTTGTAGATTCTTTATATGCCTCTAAGTGGATCAAAAGGTTTTTGTAAAGGGAGGGATGAAAGACCTGAGTGCTTCTAGCGAACAGAAATACCCTGTTGTGGGAGTTACTTTTTATACAAGTAAGGTGGTTTCCCGAATCAATGCGTTGCACTTCGGGGCAAGCTATGTGTGGGATGGGACGATTCGAGAACTCCCAAAACAGTTAGAGGAAGACATGCAAGTGCATAACTTTCCTTTAATTGGAGGGAATGAATTTTTAATGGGACGCTTTGTTTTCTCCCAAGCTTTGGGGGTTTATATACAAAAACTGAAGGCTTCTACGGGTAGGGTTTACCACCATTGGGGCTTGTACTACAATGTTTTTAGGAATGTACTAGTAGGAGTAAATTTAAAAACACATCGGCACGTTGCCGACAGCATAGATTTTAGAATTGGGTATTCGTGGTAAACGAAAAAACAACTCTTATAAGGGTTCAAAATCCTTATAAGAGTTAAAAATAAGAGTTAAAATAATGAATTATCCTAAGTTGATTTTCTCTCCGATAAATGGCTGGTTATAGAGCCTTTTACCGGTTGCTTTATAAAGCGAATTTGCCAATGCACCCATAATTGGTGGTAAAGAAGGTTCTCCTAAACCGGTTGGATCAATGCCATTATCAACAAAGAAAGTCTCTATCGCTAAAGGTGCTTCTCTCTGGCGAATCAAGCGATATTTATCGAAATTTTCTTGGTTGGCTTTACCTTCATTGAAAGTAACCGCACCAAACATGGCATGTCCTATTCCATCAATAATACCACCTTCAATTTGGTTGATAGCGCCTTCAGGATTAATTACAATACCACAATCTACGGCACACCATACTTTTTTAATGCGTGGCTTATCGTTTTCCATTATAATATCTATTACTTGGGCAACATAAGAGTTATGGCAGTAATAAGCCGATACCCCTCTGCTCACGCCCGGCATGTTTTGTCCCCATCCAGCTTTTTCTTTCACGAGTTTTAAAACACCTGCATAGCGTTCAGCATCGTAATCGTTATTTTCCCCTACGGGGCTTGCCATTGCTTTTTCGAAAAGCTCAATTCTGAAATCTATAGGGTCTTTTCCTGCAATTTCTGCAACTTCATCAATAAAAGATTGCTCCGCACCAGCAACAAAATTAGACCTTGGCGCTCTCCAAGCCCCTGTAGAAATGTTAGAATCAACAGAAAGGTTTTCTGCTAAATAATTATTTACTGCACCTGCCGGAAATCTGTTTGCGAACACAGGTCCTCCACCAACACCAGCCCCACGTACATGGAACCCAATTAGGTTGTTGTCTTTATCTAAGGCAGCTCCATAAGTAATTTTATAGGCGGGGCGGTATGTACCTTGTGTCATATCGTCTTCACGGGAATATACCAATTTGATAGGCGCTTGCATTTTTTTAGAAATTGCCGCTGCTTCTAATCCAAAATTGCCATAGAGTCTTCTACCGAAGCCACCACCCATACGGGTCATGTCAACCCTGATTTTTTCTTCTGGCATGCCTAATAACTTAGCCGCACTTTTGCGCAAATATTCTGGCGTTTGGATTGGGCCAATTAGTTCGGCTTTCTCTGCGGTAACATCTGCAAAGAAATTCATTGGTTCCATAGTATTGTGTGGTAAAAACGGAGCCGAGTAAGTTCTTTCAATCACATTGGCTGCTTTTTTGAAAGATTCAGCAACGCTTCCGTCTTCTCTATCTGCTTTTTCAGGGGCAGACTGAATGGCTTTTGCTAAGGCATTTTCGTGATCGGGAGAGCTTTCCGGTGGCGTTACTGTTTCCCACGTTACTTTTACTGCTTTCTTAGCGCTCATTGCTTGCCAAGTATTTTCGGCAACAATGGCAATCAGTTCTGGGAAGGCATTCACATCTGACCACTCTTTTTCTTCAGGCGATGTCTGAACGGTAAAAATATCTTTTACTCCTGCGATAGCTTTTGCCTCCGTAGCATCAAAATCTTTGATTTTCATTCCAAAAGCAGGAGGGTGGATGATGGTAGAAACTAGCATCCCTTTCTTTTTTAAATCAAGACCAAAAAGAGGCTCGCCTTTTACAATTTTTGGCCCATCTACATTTTTGGTAGGCTTCCCTATGATTTTAAAATCTTTAGGGTCTTTAAGTTTTATTTCCTCCGGGATTTCGATAGCAACTGCGCTAGTGGCAATTTCTCCGTACCCAATTTCTTTTCCTGAAGCTTTGTGATAAATTACGCCTTTGTCAGTAGTAAGTTCATCAACATCTACTTTCCATTGTTTTGCAGCGGCTTCGAGGAGCATTCTTCTGCCAGTAGCACCCGCCATTCTTAAGCCGTTCCAGCCTCTTCTTATAGATTGGCTGCCACCTGCAATTTGCCTTGTGAATGCAATCGTATTGAGTGGAGCTTGTTCTACCACTACACTTTTCCAGTCGATGTCTAATTCTTCTGCTACCACCATAGGCATAGCAGTTTTTACATTTTGCCCAATTTCCGGATTAGGAGACATAATAGTAACCAAACCGGTATCGGCAATTTTTATGAATGCGTTCATGTTGAACCATTCTTTTGGCACATTTGCCACTGCTTTTTCAGCAGCGGGAGTACAAGAAACTAACCAGTTAAACCCTAGTACCATTCCCCCACCGGCGGCAGTAGATACTTTCAAAAAAGATCTTCTGTTATGTTTTGTTCTAATTAAAGTCATAATGATAAGTAATTGAAGGTTAACTCATATTTTTTGCAGCAGTTTTGATCGCAGATTTAATCCGAACGTAAGTACCGCACATACA
>CAZFQW010000182.1:0-7025 GCA_964521225.1 uncultured Roseobacteraceae bacterium | reverse complement strand
CCTGCTAAAATCCGACTTAAAACTTCCAATTATCTACGCTTTCATGAAAAAAAAATATTCACTGGAAGAACTCTATTTTAAAGCCGCTAATTATTGTGCTTACCAAGAGCGCTGCGAGCAAGATGTTTATCAGAAATTAAAGCAGCTAGAGGCTGAACCAAACGAAATTGGAAAAGTGGTTGATAAACTATACGAAGAAAATTTCCTTAACCAAGAGCGTTATGCCCGCAGTTTTACCAGAGGGCATTTTGAGTATAAAAAGTGGGGGAAGCTCAAAATAAACTATGCTTTAAAATCAAAAAAAATTCCAACCTTACTGATAAAAAAAGCATTAAAAGAAATTGAAGAGAAACATTACAGAGATGTACTCTCTAAAATAATTATAAAAAAGCGCGATTCTCTTAAAAAAGACTTATGTGTGCAAGAAATAGCACAAAAAGTGCGGAATTACGCAGCAAGCAAAGGATTTGAAAGTGAATTAATTAAAGAAGTATGGAACGAATTAAATTAGCATTATTTAGTTAAGTTTCTATAAGATTTTATCCCTAATTACGGGAAATCGTAATACTTTCGTTTTTCTTAATGTTTTGCCAAAAACTTACGAAACCTCTTATTCTGAAATACTGTTACTTCACAGTTTAATGAAAGAAAGTGCTGAACATATGCAATCAAAAAAAAATTGTACCCTTCTTGTATTCCTATTCACTTTTTCGTGGAGTTTTGCTCAAGAAAAAACCCAAATGCTCCCTCATATAGATAGTGTGGAGTATTTACTTACTAACCAAACGGTACAAATTGAATGTACCTCCGGAGTAGATAACCTCTATAATTTTAAATTTAAAAGTGCAGAAAGTCAATTTCATTGGCTCAGAAGATTTTACCCGGCGCATCCTCTCCCCTATTTTTTATTGGGTTTAAGTAATTGGTGGAAAATTGCCCCTAACATAGATGAAGAAAAGTACGACGAAATGTTCCTCTCTTATATGGATTCTTCTATTTATTTCGCAGAGAAATTATTAGATAAAAATGAAGAAAATATAGAAGCCTCATTTTTTTTAGCAGGCGCTTATGGTTTTAAAGGAAGGCTTTACTCTGAGCGAAAAAATTGGACAAAAGCAGCAATTGCAGGAAAGCGCGCTTTAAAATACATGGAATACAGCAGGCAGAAAGACGATTTAAGCCCGGAGCTTCTGTTTGGCGATGGTCTATATAATTATTATTCTGTTTGGATACCCGAAAACTATCCGATGCTTAAACCCATCCTCTGGTTGTTCGATAAAGGCGATAAAGAACTAGGAATTACACAGCTTAAAATAGTGGCTAGAGAAGCTTTCTACACCCGAATAGAAGCGCAGTATTTTTTAATGAGAATCTATGCAATTGAAGAAGAAAAACCCATTGAAGCCCTAAGAATTGCCGAGTATTTACATTCTACCTACCCTGATAACCCTTATTTCCACAGGTTTCATGCTCGTATGCTTTACCAAACAGGGAACTATGAAAAGTTAGAAGAGGTAAGTAAATCTATTTTAACTAAAATAGAAAATAAAATGCCCGGTTACGAAGCTATCAGTGGGCGTTATGCTAGCTTTTTCTTGGCTTCTATTTATAAAATAACAAGAAGCGATTTAAAGACCGCTGCTAAATATTACCAAGAAACCATCAAGTTTTCAGAAAAGATTGAAGCGACCGAATCTGGCTATTATTTATATGCCCTTACCTATTTAGCGCAATTTGCAAAAAGAGAAGACGATTTTGAAACAGCATTTTCTTACTATGAAAAAGTATTAGAAAATGCCAGCAAAAAACATCCCACCCACGGCGAAGCAAAAGAATTTAAAAAAGAATTTAGGAAATGGAAAAAACTGCAAAAGAAGGAAAAGTAATTAGAATCTTCTGTTAAGCTTCACTTTAAACAAATTTAGTATTGAATACTGTGCGATTTCACGATTTATCGTTCGGTTACGAACAAAAAGTGATAACTCAATATTTTTAAACATCAATTGCAAATATCTGATAATCAGATATTTAATACATATTCGCACACAGATTGTTAAAGTTATTAATATACAGTTCATTAAAACATTACACTCATGAAATGCAGATTCAACCTAACTAAACTTACCTCGACACTTTCTTTAGGATTAATTCTTTTATCTTTCTTAGGGATTTTTTCAAAGTCTAATCCAAATACTGAGAACAAAAAGCAGAATACTGAAATTATAGAAAAAGATAAGTAATCGTATTGAATTAATTATAGAAAATTCATTTTTACTATTAGAGTAAATAAATACTTAAACTCAAAAAAAATAGAAATAACTAACTCCCAAATTATTTATTCTTTCAATTAGCTATTCGCTTTCAGCGAAATCATGAAAAAACTAACAAAAAACCATTGGTGAATAATTCATCAATGGTTTTTTATTTGTCTTAAAATGTGAGTGATGCTAATTAAATGTTCAATTTTAAATTACGAACAAAAAATTATACTTAATTTCGTTTAATGACCTATCCTAATTTAGTTTTATTCGGTTACTTAATTACTTACTAGATATTGGATAGTGTAAAATATTGGTTGCTGATAAGCTGAACAGTACAAGTTCTGATTAACCACTCCAATTTAAAGTATTGATAACCATTAATTTAAGTAAACACTACCAAATATTGAATCTTTGTCTTCGTTCTAGAAAAATCCAAGAGGTAGGTTTATCTAACTCCCCGAAAGTTTAAGAATTAGTGGATGCTTTATATTAAGTTTTCGCCTCAGCACAACGGTAAATTTCGGAGTCTTTTATCTGGCATCTATTTTCCCAATTACTGTGCATTTATGGGAATACTCACACTTGTTTTATCCCACTGTATTACAATGTTAGTTCCTTCACCTTGAGGTTGAGAAGTAATAGTTAGTTGCTCTAAAGAGTTGCTTTCCATTTTTGTAGGCACTTCAACCCTCACCACATCTTTTGTATAATCGGGTTCATAATAGCCCCATGCGCCTATTTCGCTATTTAATACTACTTTCCATTTATCGGCATTGGGGATAGTATATAAGCGGTATTTCCCTGCTTTTACGGCTTCTCCACCAAAAAGCACATCGCTGCTAAACTCTACTTCGGTGGCTTCGTTTGCGCCAGTTCGCCAATGTACGCCATAAGGTACTAATGCGCCCTCTTCTTTTTCTCCAAAAATAAGTCTATCTTTTTTAAATGGTTGGCAATACACCAAAGTCATATTAAATGCTGTTCCTTCAAAACTGACAATATCTTGCGGACTATGAGAGCGCGTTGTTGAAATCACATAAGCCATATACGCTACAACCATTACAATAATTACAGCGACTCCTATTAAAATTTTTTTAAGCATAATGCTAGCTATTTTTAAGTAAATAATGAGTAAGTGAAATAATGAATTTGTCTATCAATTTATAAGCATTCTTACAGAAACCCAAAGAACACCTACAAACAGGTAAAAGAATTGAAAATTTATTATATTAATAAAATTAAATTTCACCAAAAACATAAATGAAAATACTATTTAACTCGCCGAGTTATATTTTAATTATTATTACCGCCAAAGACTTCACCAAATCTGCGCGATTTACATTTATACTTTGGGGTTCCGATGAATTATAACCGTTCTTGGTATTTTTTCTCGCAAAAAAACCATACTTATCATAGCTTTTTTCATTAAAAACACTCTTTTAAATAAAAACAAATAAAGATTGCCGTAAACGGCAATCTTTATTTGTTTTTATTTTTATAATTCGGAATTGAGCATTCACCTTATTGTTCTGCTCTTTTTATTAAATCGTTTCGGTGTATTTTAAGCTCTCGCCCAATGGGCTTACCATTTCTGTAAGTTTGGGTTCTAAGGCTCAAATTTCCCTCAGGGACTTCAAACTCACCTGTATATTTTTGGGCAAATTTTACGGGATAGGTATTGTCTATAGAGTAATAAATTTCAGTATTGGGAACGGAGTTTTCGAGCTGACAAATCAACTTATCTCCTTTTTTTGAAACTGAAATTGCAGGTTCGTACACTGCTTGCGCTATATTTTCGTTGGCGGCTTCGAAGCGGATAAAGTGTGCTTCGGTTCTGTTAATAAAACTTTCCCAATTCTTGTTTTCTTTTTTACTCCAAAGTGTTTCAGCAATGGCAAAAGCTCTTGGGTAGGTCATGTAATAGGCATAAGGCAAAGAGGGGACTACCTCGGTCCATAAGTTGCCTTGCCCACCTAAAATAAGGTTGGCATCTACTCCCTCTGGAACGGGTTCAAAAGTGTAACTTTCCTCAAGAGATAGGCTGGCATAAATTTTATTTTCTTCGCTAGGGTCGCCTTGGGTGTAGTCGAGGTAAGCAAAGGTAGTTGGCGACATCACTACTTTATGCCCCTTTTTTGCGGCTTCAATTCCGCCTTTCATACCCCTCCAACTCATTACTGCTGCATTTTTGGGTAAAGGTTCACCTTCTAGAATTTCATCCCACCCAATCATTTTTTTCCCTTTGCTGCTAATAATTTTTTCGACGCGGGCTACAAAATAGCTTTGCAGGCTATGGCTATCTTTTATATCATTTTTCTTCATGAACGCCTGAACCTCAAGGTCTTTATCCCAGTAGCCGTGGTAGCACTCATCGCCCCCCATGTGGATATACTCGCCCGGAAATAAGTCGGCAACCTCAGTGAACACTTTATCTACAAACTCATAGACTTTTTCATCGGCAGGATTCAAAGTATTTTCAATGAGCATTTCGAATTTCCCCCCCCCATACCACTCGGCAAATTTAGATCCTGGGTTTACAAACTTTGGTTCTTTCTTGGTGGAAAGTTCCGGATAGGCAGCTAAAGCAGCCATGCTATGCCCGGGTATGTCTATTTCAGGGACAATGGTAACGTTTCTGTCCGCTGCATACTGAATTACTTCTTTTATTTGCTCTTGGGTATAAAAACCCCCATACGTTGCTTTTTCGCCTTCTTTGGGGTACGGTCGGGTGTCGCCAAATCTACCAAAACGATTTACTCTCCATGCCCCTACTTCGGTAAGTTTAGGAAGCGATTTAATCTCAATTCTCCATCCTTCGTCGTCGGTTAAATGCCAGTGAAATACATTGAACTTGTAGGCTGCCATTTTATCGATATACGCTTTTACTTCATCAACACTAAAAAAATGTCGGCTTACATCGAGCATTAAACCTCGCCATGGAAAACGGGGGTAATCTGTTACCTCGCAGCCTTTCAACTGAACTGGCTGTTGCAATTGGAAACTCTCTGCCGCAAAGTCGGTGGGTAAAAGTTGCTTAAAAGTTTGTATTCCGTTGAAAATACCGGCTGCTTTATTCGCACTTAAAAGAATCCCTTCTTTGTTTATGCTGAGCGAATATCCTTCGTCGCCAAGGGCATCGTTACTTTTTTTATTGAGCGAAATAGAGAATGCTCCTGTACTTTTTTTTAAATCACTTATAGCTGTAGTAATTCCCTTCTGATTTAAGAACGAAGCCAGTTGTTGTGCATATTTCCCAACTTCAGCATCTTTAGACTGAACAGAGAGTTCTAGCTGATTTGTTAAAGAAAATTCGGTATTGTTAGCCTCGTAACTTACCGGAACAGGGATGATTCCATGCTGGGCATATCCATGCTGGGCATATCCATGCTGGGCATATCCTATTAAAAGCATTGCATTGCAAAGTAGTAGAAATAATATTTTTTTCATTTTCAATGTGGTTTGTTAATAAAGTGCTGCGCATCGTACCCATTAGCTTGTTGTAAAGTTTAGGCTAGATAAAGTTCAAGTTACAATAATTTTACTTTTTTGAAATTGTGAATAAGTAGTGCGACAAAAACTATCAGGTATTCGTCGTACGAGTATAATCACAAAAGTATCTGTCTATTCATGCTAGATTCTATTTGTTAGCAACTCGTCCGACGAATTAATGCAGAAATAACTTTGTATAAGTATTTCAGTAAGCATCCCTAAAAAAACCGTCATTCTGTTGCGGTTAGGATACGTGCAAAAAGGCTGACTGGGCTGCCGGCGCAGACGGAATCTCCTAATTAACAGATTCCAAACAATTTACTTCTGCCGTCGCAAATTTTTGGAATGAAGAATACACGTTTTATTATGGTTCGGCACTTAAGTATCACTATTTGATTTTTTTTACACAGAAAAGGAAACAAAAAAACCACAACGAAATTAAGAAGTGGTTTTTTGTAGCATCAAATATAATTAAGCTTATTTTTCGATTTCGTGCAGTCTTCTTGCGCCTTTCTGAGGGTTGTATCCGTTCATTTCTTTAGCGTAGTAACCCTCCCTATTGTACGGTCGTTTTGTGGGTGCTTGCATGCAATCGTTAGAGCAACAGCCTTCTTTTTCTACCATACATTTTTCGCAAATAACGGTGTGGCGGTTGCAAACAGAATTAGCACAGTTTACCATGTGGTCGCTCGTTTCTCCGCATACAAAGCACTTACTTACAATTACGGGGTTCACCTTGTTTACATCCACGGCTACTCGGTTATCGAACACATAACATTTCCCTTCAAAATTTTCGCCCCCTTCCTCTAATCCGTATTTAATAATTCCTCCGTGTAGCTGATAAACGTCTTTAAAGCCTCGCTCAATTAAGAAAGCACTTGCTTTTTCGCATTTTACGCCGCCTGTGCAGTAGGTAATTACCTTCTTATTTTTGTAGGGTTCTAGCTCGTGAACTTTTTCGGGCAAGTCTCTGAAATTATCTATATCCAGCGTTACAGCCCCTTTAAATTTACCCATTTCGTGTTCGTAGTTAGAGCGCATATCTACTAAAACTACGTCTTCTTGCTGCATCATTTTTTTTAAATCGGCAGGTTCAACGTATTTTCCTGTGGTTTCAAGCGGATTCACTGGCAGTTCCGAATGCACAATTTCGTCTTTTAACCGAACATTCAGCTTTTTAAAAGCAAGCTGCGCATGTTCTTCAATTTTAAATTCAAGTGGCTTAAACCGAGGGTCTGCCTTTACGGTCTTCATGTACTTTTTACAGCTTTCTAT
>CAZFQW010000181.1:1870-7027 GCA_964521225.1 uncultured Roseobacteraceae bacterium | reverse complement strand
AAGGCAAAGGAGGGGCTATTTTTGTAAACACAACGGCTACTTATAACGATACTGGCGGGAACACGTTCAGCACAAACAGTGCAGCTAATGCAGGAACAATTAATACCGATAACAATAATATATTTAGTGCGGGTACGGCGGTTACTACGCCATACATAACCCTTTCATCAACGCCTACCCCAACCGCAGACAATATTGCTCGTGGTGAAGTAGAACAACTTATTTTCGAAATAGTAGTCGATATTCAAACAAAAACAGCCACACTTACCCAGGTGATACTTACTCCCTCGGGAACGTTTATTCCCGCCGATATTACCAATTTGAAATTATGGTATTCTATTGATAACGACTTTGCAACCACGGGCGATAATACATTGCTCGACACACAAACTGGAATTATGAGTGGAAACGCAGTGACTTTTACAAGCTTAACCCAAAGCCTTAACGTTGAGTCATCAGGTTCTTTATTTGTAACGGCAGATATAGAAGTAGGAGCAACAGCAGGGGCAACTCTTTCAATGAACAGCCCTATTCTTTCCGATTTTACATTTTCTGAAGGAACAACAGTAGATGGTGGTTTAAATGCAGGTGCAACATTTACCATCATCACACCAACAGTTACCGTTACAGGTGCCGATATAACTTCTAACCTGCCAGTAGGAGGTGTAAATGAAGCTTTAGGCTATTTGGAACTAGCCACCGATAAAGATGCTACCATCACGGGGATTAATTTCCTTACCACAGGCGATTATACCCCTACCGATTTAGTAGCCTTTAAATTATATTTATCAACAGACAACACACTAGACATTCCCAGCGACATACTTCTACAAACGGAAAGTACCATTCCTAACACAGGAGGCACTCTTTCTTTTGTAAGTTTATCTCAAAATCCATCCATTGCAGAGGCAAACTCTGTATTTCTATTTGTAACAGTAGATATTACTTCAACTGCGGATATAGGAAAAACAATAGGTTTCACACTGAATAATCCGAGTACAGATATAAATGCTACGGCAGCAGTATTCACGGGAACGACCTTTAGTACTACCTTAGATGCTATTTACTCCCCCTACCTCATCACCAGCACACTCGACGACGGGTCGATAGGCACTTTGCGTAGAGCGATACTAGAGGCAAACGCAAACCCAGATGCGAACACGATAGACATGACTTCATTTTCGGGGACAATAACTATCGGCTCACCCCTTCCCACCATAACCGAGAGCGTCACCTTAGACGGCCCAGGCGGCGGTGCAGTAGTAGTGGACGGCGGGAACACGCATCAGATATTCAGTATTAACACCACGGGGAACGTCACCTTTGATGGTTTCAGCATTGTAAATGGCGTAGCCCAAGGGGGAAATGGTACAACAGGCGGAAATACCTCTGGCGGCGGCGGCGGCGGCGGTGGGGCAGGAGGGGCACTTTATATTGAAGATGGCAATATCACCATTAACGATATGGTAATTTCGGGTAACATAGCACAAGGAGGTAATGGGGGTAATGGAATAGGAATAGTTTCAGGTGTTTGTAGCAATGGAGGTATTGGAGGGGGCTTTAATAGCATTGGAACAGGAGGAGCAGCAGGAATTGGAAGTACAAACACGCCTCCAACAGCAGGTGGTTTTGGAGAAGGCGGCGGTGGCGGTGGAGGACGTAGGTGTGCTAGTGGAAGTATGGTTGGAGCGAATGGCGGTTTCGGTGGTGGCGGCGGCGGAAGGTCATCAGGGTCTTCTACTTCTTCATTAGTAGGTGGTCTAGGAGGGGGCTTTGCAGGTAATGGAGGTTCTTCTAAAGGCGGCGGCGGTGGCGGTGCTGGTATGGGCGGTGCAATATTTATAAATGGTGGAGTGGTGAATGTATCATCTACGACCTTTACGAATAATCAAGCAAATGCAGGCGTAGCGGGAGGAGGAGCTTCGACTTTAGCGGCAACAGACGGTCAAGGCAAAGGAGGGGCTATTTTTGTAAACACAACGGCTACTTATAACGATACTGGTGGGAACACTTTCAGCACAAACAACGCAGCTAACGCAGGCGTAATTCCTACCGATAATAACGATTTATATAGCAACGGAATCGTATCATTTCCTCCCGATGTTACAGTAAATACCCTTCCAAATGTGATTGGTAATTTTTCGGCAGGAAGCACTAACTTACAACTTTATACACTTGAGCTAATTGTAACGGTAGACGATGCTGAGTTCACAGCACTCGATATCAATGCCAATGGAGTGTACGATGCAGATGATTTATCGAATGTGCGTTTATATTATTCTGCAGATGCTACTTTTGATGTTGGCGATACACAATTAGGGGCGGCTATTGCTTCGCTAACAGGTACAGTACCCGAAACCCTATCATTTTCAGGATTTACTCAAACCTTGGATATTGCCACAGGAACACACTATGTGTTAGTCGTAGCCAATGCGGGAACAGACCCCACCTTTGGGAATTACGTATACGTAGAAGCTCCTGCCCCTGCTGACTATACCTTTGCAAGCCTTGGCACCCTAACCGATAATGCGGTAAATGGGGAAAATATCTATGCAGTATCCACTACTCCCCAACCCACAGGCGTAACCGGCCTCTATTTCGATGGAGTGGATGATTACGTAGATGCGGGTAATACGATAGCCTTAGAAACAGTATTGGAGGGAAATAGCATCACTTTTGAAGCATGGATTAAAATAAATAGCCTTCCAGCTGCGGGCAATCAAGCGACAATCTTGAGTCGATTTAGAACAGGCTTTTCTTCTAACTTTGAATGGTTTATCACCGATGATGGTCGAGTTGTCCTCAAAGACGCAAGCGGGCCACAGTTCATTTCAGGCCCAATCATTACTCCTAAAGTCTGGACGCATATAGCGGCCACTTACGACGGGACAAATGTTACCATTGTTGTAAATGGAGTATCACAAACAGTAACGGGTTCAGACCCCACTCCAAATGTATTGGGTAATGCCGCAAGTAACGAGATAGTGAGAATTGGTGCAAGATTTGACAACGCTGGAAACTCTGAGTTTGTATTTAACGGCCAAATCGATGAAGTTAAAGTCTTTAACACTGTCAGAACCCAAGCCCAAATCCAATCCGATATGGCATCCACTAACCCCGCCGTACCAGGTTTGGTTGCCTATTGGAATTTAGACCAAGGCAATGGGACTATTGCTACCGACCAAACAGGGAGCAATAACGGCACATTAATCAATGCGCCTTTCTGGGCCTTCCGAGTGACTGATATAGTGGATAGCGGTATCAATACCATTCAAAATGATGGCTCGCTGCGCGATGCAATCTTAAATGCGAATAACAATACAGGGCAGACGAGTTATGTTGATTTTAGTATTACTACTCCAACTGTTACTATTAGCCCTGTTAATATACTGCCTACAATCACCGAGACTACCATATTGGATGCTACTTCTTACGTTAACTGGAGCAACACCAACCTTGTAAATATCAGCAAGCCTATGAATACCAATGGCTTTACAATCGATGCAGATAATTGTGAGGTATATGGATTAGAAATGTCTAATGCCGTATCAAATACTGGTAATGTTACTGATTTCAATATCCTCACTGGGGTAAATGGTGGACAAATAGGGGATGTAGGGAAGGGGAATGTAATAAGTGGAGTGGATGGAAGAACCATAGGAATTGTAATTGGCGGAGACGGAGTTATAGTCAAAAGCAATAAAATAGGTACAGATAATACAGGTACAACTTCAATAACTATACGCGTAGGTATTCAAATTATTGGGAATGGGAATACAATAGGAGGAATTGCTCTCGATGAAGAAAATATTATAAGCAGTGCAACAGGAGGAGCAGGTTCAGGTCTGATAGTTAATGGAAATAACAATATAGTTTATGGAAACTTGATTGGCACCGATATTACAGGAACTGCCAATTTCGGAAATGATTGGTCAGTTTCAATTGGTGGTAATGATAATATAATAGGAGGTATTGCTGCCAATGAAGGAAATGTGATTTTTAGCGGGACTTTCGATGGCATAAGAATAACGGGTACAAATAATACTATTAGAGGAAATTCCATCTCGAACAACAGTAACGATGGAATTGATTTGGGCAATGATGGGGTGACTGCCAACGATGCAGATGATGCTGACCTAGGAGCTAACAACCTCCAAAACTACCCCGAAATATCCTCAGTGATTGATGCAGGGGGTGGCACCTTCGATGTTACCTATGCAGTACCTAACGCTAGTCTTTCTTCCAATAGCGCATTCCCCCTTACCATCGATTTCTACAAATCAACGCCTGGGCAAAGACAAGGACGCGAGTATTTGGGGACAACCACCTATTCCGATGCAGAAGGAGGTAGCGAAACAGATAATGTTACCCTAACAGGATTATTGGTAGGAGAAACCATTGTAGCCACTGCTACAGATGCTAACGGGAATACCTCGGAGTTTTCTGCGGAATTTTTGGTGAATGCACCACCCGTATTTACTGCAAGTAGCACTACGGAGAATTACGCAGAAAACGGCGTAGCAGCGGTATTTGACTACGATGCCAACGACGGCGATGGAGGAGTGAATGATGGTGTAACATATAGCTTATTAGGAGTAGATGCTGCTTTATTCACAATATCGGCAGCAGGGGTATTAACTTTCAATACCTCTCCTGATTTTGAAACACCAGGGGATACAGGGGCAGATAACGTGTACGATTTAACAGTACGTGCGAGTGATGGATTGAATGACACCGATGTGGTGTTAGCCATTACTGTTACGGATGTCAACGAAGTAGCGCCAGTATTCACAAGTTTGACAACAGCCAATTTTGCAGAGAACGGAACAGGGACTGTGATAGATGTAAATGCGAATAATGGAGAAGGCGGGGCAGATGATGCAGGGATTACCTATAGTTTAGCGGCTGTACAAGACAATTCGCTGTTTGCCATAGATGGAGCAGGACTATTAACCTTTGTGGCATCACCAGACTTTGAAACATCAGGAGACGGCGATGCCGACAATGATTACATTGTAGAAGTAACGGCAGATGATGGGACAACTAGCACACAGACTATTACTATAACCGTTACGGATGTTATAGAAACAGTCGCCTTCACCATCGATGCGATAGCGGATGCGAACGTGAACGAAAACACTGCTTATACGAGCGTAA
>CAZFQW010000181.1:0-1770 GCA_964521225.1 uncultured Roseobacteraceae bacterium | reverse complement strand
CAACGCAGCAACTGAAACATGGACAGTAACAGTAGATGACGTAGTAGAAACAGTCACCTTCACTATCGATGCGATAGCGGATGCGAACGTGAACGAAAACACTGCTTATACGAGCGTAACACCGAATATATCAGGTGGCACGCCGATAGGCACGTTGACTTACACCTTAAGTGGAGGCGCAGACCAAAGCTTGTTCACGATTGATGCTGCAACTGGGGTAGTAAGCATGGTAGCAAGAGATTTTGAAACCCCCTCCGATGCGAACACCGACAACATCTACGAATTAGAAATCACGGCAACGGATAGCGACGGGAACAACGACACGGAAGTATGGACAGTAACAGTAGACGACGTAGTAGAAACAGTTAATCGAACCTTCACCGCAGCAACAGGCAACTGGAACGACCCTGCAAATTGGACTCCTGTGGGGATTCCCAATCCGCCCGATGTAATCACTATCGATGGAAATGCCATTTTGGATGTAAATGTAACTATTGCCTCTATGACAATAAATGCGGGCAAATCCGTAGACATGGCTGGCTTCGATTTAACAGTAACTTCAAACATAGCACTGGGAGGGAATGTACTGACAAGAAACAAAACACTACAAGTGGGAAGTGGCAGTGTTGCTACATTTACAACCTCAGGAGGCTATGTAGATGGAAGTTTAGGCTACTATGTAGATAATCCAACGACTTTGCAATTTCCTTTCAGAGGGCATTTTATGAGTTTGAATGTTACCTCTGTTACTGTTTCGGGAGATGTAGTTGCCCAATTTAGAGCATTGAATCTAAATCCTATTACAGCCTTTAATGATGCCGGAAGTCCTATTACCTCGGTATTTACCGAAGGGTATTTTGAAATGCAATCGCTAGGTGCTGAGGTAAATTATAACATTAGCCTTTCAAACGTTGGTTTTTCTTCTTTCCCAATAAATATCGATACAAGGGTAGTAACCAACGCAGGAGGAACACTTTGGTTTGCCGAAGGAATTCGCCAAGGAGCAACGAACCGTACAGGGCTTACAATAGGGCTAGGGCAAACCAAACGCCACACTTTAGCGAATAGTTGCACTGACGTAAACTTTGCCCCTGCAATAGTGGAGGCAGAGTCGGTTACAACCGCTTGTAATTTTGAGGGGATATACTTCACCTTAATTGGAGCAGATGCAACACGGAATCAGTTTTATCGCTTTTACGATGCCAATAATAATGTGATAGACAACCAATTTGTGCAAGATGCCAATAACCCCTCTCGTTACCGCCCTGCTACCGAAGGAATAATCGGGCGAGAAGTTTATGCCATAATTGCCAACAACAGTGGTTGCGAAAGCCTACTTCCGCAAAGCCCTGTAGTACTTAACATTGCTCCGGCAGCAACCTTACCCTCTTTAACCCTAGCAGAGCGCAGGTTTGTTTTAGAAGGTCAGCCTTTGCACATTGCTCTGAGCAGCCAACTAACAGAAGGCGAAAATTATGTATTGATAGACCCAATTACAGAAGAACCCATAGAATTTGAGTTAACCGAAGGAGGAGATACGATAACGGTAAATTCAAGTAATTTCCAAGGCATTACCTTCGATGAAGAAAGAAGATTTGGAGGAACGCTAGAACTTTATACCCAAACCGAAGTCGGTTGTACAAGCGAGCGTATCATCGTTCCTTTTGAAATCATTGAATTGGTAGAAATAGAGATTGATGGACTAGTAAGAACGGAAATAGAAACCGAAGAAGGTACACAAACTCGTTTGAGCATCACCCAAGAATATTG
>CAZFQW010000180.1:0-7036 GCA_964521225.1 uncultured Roseobacteraceae bacterium | reverse complement strand
TATTTTATGATAATTCGTTTTTAAGAAATTAAATTTTTAAACATGCTCTAACTCTCTAGCGTAACAACAAGGTGGTTGCCTCAGTTTATGCCTCCATAACCCGAAAATATTTAGCAGCATCAAACAGCACAGCATCAATCAAATTGTTAATAAACTGCCAAAGCCTTTGTTTAATTCTCAAAACCTTTCTCAAAAAGTTTCCTTTTCCTTAAGAAAACTCTAAATTTAATGGTGATATGGATTTGGCTTTACTTACACATAAATTCGCATAAACGGTTATGTGATTTGTAATTAATTCGTAAAACAATATTTTTGTTCCTAAAGTAAATAATGAATATTTTCTATGGATAAGTTTTCATATATAGCAAATGCAGATAGTGCCTACATTGACGAAATGTATGAGACCTTTAAAAAAAATCCAGAGTCGGTAGATTCTACATGGAAATTCTTTTTTGAAGGCTTTGATTTCTCATTAGCAAAATATGGGGAAGATGGTGCTACCCTAGTTCCTGATGCTGTTTCGGGTGAAACCCTAAAAAAAGAGATTGCCGTTCACAATTTAATAAATGCATATCGTTCTCGTGGACACTTACAATCT
Source organism: uncultured Roseobacteraceae bacterium (assembly GCA_964521225.1). Classification (GTDB taxonomy): domain Bacteria; phylum Bacteroidota; class Bacteroidia; order Cytophagales; family Flammeovirgaceae; genus CAYUJH01. The sequence continues at coordinate 6,438 of CAZFQW010000180.1, read as the reverse complement.
AAGACCAACCCGGTTAGAGAGCGTATCGACCGCAAAGCATTGTTAGAATTGGAAGATTTTGGACTTTCCAAAGACGACCTCGATACGGTCTTTATGGGGGGAGAAGAAATTGGCATTGGTGCAGCTCCGCTAAAAGATATTATTAGAGCACTTAAAAAAATATACGAAGGCTCTATCGGTTTCGAGTTTATGAGTATTCGCGAGCCAGAAACGTTAGAATGGTTCAAGAAAAAAGTTGAAAATGATTCCCTTAATTTCAATTTTACTCCCGAAGAGAAAAAGAGGATTCTATTTAAATTGAACGAAGCAGTTGTTTTCGAAAACTTCCTTCATACAAAATACATAGGGCAAAAAAGATTTTCCTTAGAAGGAGGAGAGTCAACCATTCCGGCACTCGATGCCATCATTAACTACGGGGCAACCCTTGGGGTTGAAGAACTTGTAATTGGGATGGCGCACCGTGGTAGGTTAAATGTACTTACCAATATTATGGGTAAAACCTACGAACAAATTTTTAATGAGTTTGAAGGCTCTGCACTCCCAGATGAAACAATGGGCGACGGCGATGTGAAATATCACTTGGGTTTTTCTTCACAAGTTAAAACTACTTCTGATAAAACGGTTACACTTAATTTAATGCCTAATCCTTCGCATTTAGAGGCGGTTGATTCTGTTGTAATTGGTGCGGTAAGGGCAAAAGGAGATACTATTTACGGGAATGATACCTCGAAAATTATTCCTATTCTTATCCATGGTGATGCGGCTATTGCAGGGCAAGGTGTGGTGTATGAAACAATACAAATGTCTCGATTAAAAGGCTATGACGTTGGGGGCACAATTCACTTTATTATTAACAACCAAGTTGGTTTTACAACAGATTTTCAAGATGCACGTTCGTCGATTTATAGCACAGATGTTTCGCAGTTAATTGAAGCTCCGGAAATTCATGTAAATGGCGACGACCCCGAAGCAGTTGTTTTTGCTATGAAACTTGCCGTTGAATTCCGTCAGCGTTACCAACGCGATATTTTTGTAGATATGGTGTGCTACAGAAGACACGGGCACAACGAAAGTGATGAGCCTAAATTCACACAACCTAAGCTTTATAACATTATCTCTAAACATCCGAACCCTAGGGAAATATATAGTAAAAAATTAGCAGAGGGCAGAGAGGTTGATGCAAAATTAGCGAAAACGATGGACAAGGAGTTTCGTGATTTGCTAAACGACCGTTTGAGTGATGTTCGTCAGAACCCTCTACCTTATAAACCACAGCCTTTCGAGGAGCAATGGAAAGCCCTAAGACTTTCTAAGCCTGGCGACTTTGATGAATCGCCCGATACCTCAATTTCATTAGAAATTGTAGAGAAAGTAGGCAAAGCGCTTACCAAGCTGCCTAAAAGCTTCAAGCCACTTCGCCAAATCGACAAGTTAATCAAAGAACGTAAACAAATGTTCTTTGAAACCAAAGAACTTAATTGGGCTGTAGCCGAGCTTTTAGCGTATGGCTCCTTATTAGCAGAAAACAAAAGGGTAAGAATGAGTGGGCAAGATGTAGAGAGGGGAACTTTCTCGCATAGGCATGCCATCCTTAATGATGCAGAAACCAATGAAAAATATTCTAGCTTAAACCATATTGATGAGGGAAACCAAGAAACCTTCATGATTTATAACTCACACCTTTCTGAGTATGCAGTTTTAGGTTTTGAAACTGGCTATGCCATGGCAAACCCAAATGCGCTTACCATCTGGGAAGCACAGTTTGGCGATTTTGCCAACGGTGCACAGGTAATGATTGACCAATTTATCACAAGTTGCGAGTCTAAGTGGCACAGAATGAATGGTTTGGTAATGCTATTACCACATGGCTACGAGGGGCAAGGGCCTGAGCATTCTAATGCCCGACCCGAAAGATTTTTACAGCTAGCAGCCGAAGACAATATAGTAGTTGCTAACATTACTACTCCTGCCAACCTGTTTCACTTCTTTAGAAGACAACTCGCTTGGGAATTTAGAAAACCTGCGGTGTTGATGTCGCCAAAATCATTACTTCGTCATCCGAAAGTGGTTTCGCCACTAGAGGAGTTTACTGCGGGTAAGTTCCAAGAAGTGTATGAAGATAACTACGCAAAACCACACACTAAGGTAGAGAAAGTGCTATTGTGTACAGGGAAAATATACTTCGATTTACTTGAAAAACAGCAGGCAGATAAACGCAAAGATGTAGCCGTAATTCGTTTAGAGCAACTGCATCCATTCCCAGAAAAACAGCTTAATTCGCTTTTAAGCAAGTATAAAAGCATGGAAACCCTTGTTTGGGTACAAGAAGAGCCTGTAAATATGGGATATTGGACATACATTCTTCGTACTTTCTTTGAGCGACAAGATTTAAAGCTAGTAGCCAGAAAACCAAGTGCTTCTCCTGCAACAGGACATCCTAAGATTCACCAAAGAGAGCAAGAGCGTATTGTAAATGCGGCATTTAACAAATAGAAACGGGTTTCATAAGTTAGATACTAATTAAAATATTCAGATATACGATTATGAGTGTAGAAATAAAAGTGCCTCCTGTAGGGGAGTCGATTAATGAAGTAACTATTTCGCAGTGGAATAAGCAAGATGGTGATTACGTAGAATTAGATGAAATCTTATGTGAGCTTGAGTCGGATAAGGCAACCTTTGAATTAAATGCAGAATCTGCTGGTATTCTAAGAATTGCAGTTCAAGAAGGTGAAACCATTGATATAGGCACTATAATTTGTCACATTGAGCCAACAGGCAACGGGCAGGCAAAGCCCCCAAAAGTGAGCGAACATAATACTGCTACTGAAGCAGCAAGTGCCCCAACGGGTGAAGCAAAGCCAACGGGCGAAGTAGTAGAAATGGTAGTACCAACCGTAGGAGAATCAATTAATGAAGTAAGTATTGCCTCATGGAATAAACAGTCGGGCGATTTTGTAGAGGTAGAAGAGCTCCTCTGCGAAATTGAATCGGATAAAGCAACTTTTGAGTTAACAGCAGAGCATAGTGGTATTTTAGAGATTGTAGCTCAAGAAGGGGATACCCTCGAAATTGGCGGGCTTATCTGCAAAATACAGCTTACAGAAGGAGGCGCATCTGCTGCTGCTCCAGCAAAAACTACCCAAGTATTTACAACACAACCAACTGCCGTAGCAGGAAATAGCGATGGCTATGCGGCAGGGCATACATCGCCAGCAGCAAAGAAAATTTTAGACGAAAAGGGCTTAAATCCACCAACAGTTAAAGGAACAGGCATAGGCGGAAGAATCACCAAAGAAGATGCGCTAAACGCAGAAAAACCTACAAGCCAGCCAAGTACTTCTGGAAAAGAAAGTACTTCGGCAGAGGCAATTTCGATGCCAGCAGGGGCAAGAAACGAAACAAGAAAGAAGATGACCAGCTTGCGTAGAACAATTGCACGCAGGTTAGTTTCAGTGAAAAATGAAACGGCAATGCTCACTACTTTTAACGAAGTAGATATGCAACCGATTATGAATATCCGTAAGCAGTACAAAGAAATGTTTAAAGAAAAGCACGAAGTTGGTTTAGGCTTCATGTCTTTCTTTACCAAAGCTTGTGCAGCAGCCCTTTTAGAGTGGCCGGCGGTGAATGCTATGATTGATGGCGATGAAATGGTTTATCACGATTTTGTGGATGTTTCAATTGCAGTATCTTCTCCGAGAGGGTTGGTAGTACCTGTAATCAGAAATGCTGAACAACTCGATTTCAAAGGAATAGAAAAAGAAGTGGTAAGGTTAGCTGTAAAAGCGCGCGATAATAAGTTGACCATCCCAGAAATGACTGGAGGCACATTCACCATCACTAATGGAGGGATTTTCGGTTCTATGATGTCCACCCCAATTATCAACGCTCCTCAGTCTGCTATTTTAGGAATGCACAACATCATTCAGCGACCAGTAGCAATTGATGGGAAAGTAGAGATACGTCCAATGATGTACCTGGCACTTTCTTACGACCACAGAATTATCGACGGAAGAGAGTCGGTAAGTTTCTTAGTACGGGTAAAAGAATTACTAGAAGACCCAATTCGCTTACTATTAGGGGTATAAATAACTAGCGTTTCTGCGCAATTGTCGAACAAATTATTGCTTAGGAACGCTTCTTTTAAAATCTTTAAACTCAAAGTATCAACATGTTACTGCGCTATCAAACAAAAAAAGTAGTAGCTAAGCAGACATTTTAAAAACAAAAAATATGAGTTACGATGTTGTTGTAATTGGTTCTGGACCCGGCGGTTATGTAGCGGCTATTCGCGCAGCTCAGTTAGGTTTAAAAACAGCACTGATAGAAAAATATAGTACACTTGGAGGAACCTGCCTAAACGTAGGCTGTATTCCTTCAAAAGCTCTTTTAGATTCCTCAGAGCATTTTTATAAAGCGACTCATGAGTTCAAAGAACATGGTATTGAGTTATCTAACCTAAAGGTAAACTTCAAACAAATGATAGAGCGTAAGCGCCAAGTAGTGCAGCAAACCTGCGATGGCGTTTCTTTTTTAATGAAAAAAAATAAGGTGGATGTTTTCCACGGTTTAGGTTCTTTTGTGAATAAGAACACTATTAAAATCACGAAGGAAGATGGTTCTTCTGAAGAAATTTCTACGAAGAAAACAATTATTGCTACGGGTTCTAAGCCTATCATTATTCCTGGGGTTGAGTACGACAAAAATAGAGTAATTACCTCTACCGAAGCATTGGAATTATCGGAAATCCCTAAGCACATGGTAATTATTGGTGGTGGTGTTATTGGGATGGAACTAGGTTCTGTATATGGCAGAATGGGTACTAAAATAACAGTAGTTGAATACCTCGATCGTTTAGTTCCAGGAATGGATAAAACGCTTAGTAAGGAGTTACAAAAATCTTTAAAGAAACTAGGTTTTGAATTCCATTTTAAAACAAAGGTAACGAGTGCTGTAACAAAGGGTAAGAAAGTGAAAGTTACTGCCGAAGATATGCAAGGAAATGCTACGGAAATTGATGCCGATTACTGCTTAGTTTCTATCGGGCGTAAACCTTTTACAGAGGGCTTAGGACTCGAAAATGCAGGTGTAAACTTAGATGAAAAAGGTAAAGTAGTGGTTGATGAACACCTACAAACCAATGTAGAGGGGATTTATGCGATTGGCGATGTAATAAAAGGTGCAATGTTAGCACACAAAGCAGAAGAAGAAGGTGTTTTTGTAGCAGAAACCATTGCCGGGCAGAAACCACATATCAATTATAAACTCATTCCGGGGGTAGTTTATACTTGGCCAGAAGTAGCTGGTGTGGGTTACACCGAAGAAGAACTAAAAGAAAGCGGTAGAAAATATAAAACGGGAAGCTTCCCATTTAAAGCGTCGGGAAGAGCAAGAGCTAGTATGGATACTGACGGGCTTGTGAAAGTATTAGCCGACGAAGTAACGGATGAAATTCTTGGAGTACACATGATAGGCCCACGTATTGCCGATATAATCGCCGAAGCAGTTGTGGCAATGGAGTACAGAGCATCGGCAGAAGATATTGCTAGAATGTCTCATGCGCACCCAACTTTTACAGAAGCCATGAAAGAAGCGTGCTTGGCTGCTACAGATAACCGAGCGATTCATATCTAAAAAAATAAATTTATAATACTCGAAGAGCTACAATCCAAAAGGGTTGTAGCTCTTTTATTTTGTGTAAGATTTCCTTTTATACTAAAGATGTCTCGTCCTAAAATAGCTTTACACTTTTGGGGTAGGGGTTCAATAGTTTCCGATAACAATGCTTGAAGTTCGTTGTAGGCAAAGGTTTCGTTTGTATTTTCAAGTACTACAAAAATTTGAATACAGGCTTAGTTTTCTTTTGACCGTACCAACTTTTATTTTTAGTTTCGCAATCTTTTAAAATAAGTTAATATTTGTAAATTTTAATAACACTAAACACGAACAAAAACAAATGATATCCTACATAATTTATGTGAGCCTCCGCGATGAGTCTTGTACCGACGAAGAGATTGATAATATTTTGAAATCTTGCGAAAAAAACAACTTGCATCAAGATATTACAGGCGTGCTATTGTACTCAAAATCTCATTTTGTACAATATTTAGAAGGCGAATACGACGCTATCATGGATTTATATAACACAATAAAGAAAGATAACCGACATAGCAATGTGATGTCAGTGGCTACTTCTTTTGTAAATGAAAGGTTGTTCCCTAGTTGGGCGATGGGTGCAAAACAACTGGCAGAAGATGCTGTTAGTTTTGACACTGATTTAACCACAGAAGAAGCCGATACTCTCAATAAGATTTTATCTGGTGAAGAGACTCCAAATCAAAGGGCAATAAACGTTATTAAAAACTTTTTTAACTGAGAATTGTAAGAGCATGTTTAAAAATTTAATTTCTTAAAAACGAATTATCATAAAATAAT
>CAZFQW010000179.1:0-7102 GCA_964521225.1 uncultured Roseobacteraceae bacterium | reverse complement strand
ACTTCGGAAATCTATCAAACAACAAATCGAACTTGCTTGGAGTGAAATTAGAAACACCAAAATGCCTTACTTTTCCCGCCACCTCTAGTTTTGTAAATGCCTCTGCTATTTCATCTGCATCCATTAAAGGGCTGGGTCTATGTATCAGTAAAACATCCAAGTAATCAGTCGCTAAATTCTTTAAAGAATTTTCTACTGACTTAATAATGTACGCTGCATTTGTATCGTAGCAATGAAAACTGTTCTTAGGCCTATTCTCTGAAATTAGCCGAATACCGCATTTACTAACTAGTTGAATATCATCTCGCTTTACATTCGTACTTTTAAAAGCCTTGCCAAAGAGTGCTTCACAAGTATAACTCCCATATATATCGGCATGGTCGAAGGAGGTAATCCCTGCTTCTACGCTCTGTTCTATTAAGTTAGTGGTTTCTTGTGGCGTAAGCGACTCCCAGCGCCAAACACCTGTTACCATACGCGAAAGAACAGAGCCATCAGGTGAAATTTCTAGCTGTTTTGGTTTCATGAGTTCTTTATATCTATTGGGTTGAATTACACGTTCTTTTCTATATACTTAAACTTAATTGAATTTCATTAAAAAAATGAAAAAGAAAACGGGTACTATCAAAATAGTTCTGTAATTTAAAAATCGAAATTCAATATATTATATCTAACCAAACTCATTTTTTGCCATGGATCATAAAGATATTCTAGACTTTTTAAAAGCAGAAACAAAGTCGCTTGAGGGAACTTATATAGAATACAACGAATCGAGCGTAATGCTTACCGTACCTGTTGACGACACTCGATTTCAAAACGTGAAGGGATATCTAGAAGATGAAGGAGATAATTTGAGGTTAAGCTTTATGTCAAAAATTTGTAAGTATGAAGACTACCCAGATCTTGACTATAAGCGAATATTACGCGAAAACTATAAGTTTAAATACGCTAAAGTGATTATATATAATGAATATATACAACTTTACTCAAGCGAGGTTTATAATAGAGCTACGCTCGAACATGCAAAAGAAATGTTTCTAGAAGTTGCCCGAATGGCAGATTATTTAGAAATGGAATTAACTGGCGAAGATTTCCACTAATCTTCTTTATAAATGGGGGAAATATAATTTATCTTTCCTTGGCTATCGTGCAAGCGCAGCTTGAAAGAATATTTCTCCCTTTTATTTAAATTATCTATCAGCACCCAAGCTGTATTTTTAAATAGTGGTGTCTCCTTCCATTTGCTTTCCTTAGCTCCTTTATACTCAAAAGAATAAGAAGCAGCGCTACCCCTCACAAAGTCGATAAATACCTCAGTGGCCTCTCTAACTGTTGCTCTAATAGCCGTTTCAAGTTTTTGTTCGCTCGGAGCCATTACTTTTAAAGCTTGAGACCATTCCGATTTTTCTCCGAACCGATTAACTGATCTTATTCGTAAAAAATGCGCCTTCTCCTCATGCTTTTTTAAATAGATACCCAATTCGTTCGCAGCAAACTGAACGAGTTGCGACTGCTCCAAAGAACTTTTTTCTGTGCTGTATTGTACTTGCCATTTCATAACCTCTGCCTTCTTATTTACTTCGATGTACAAATGCGTAGGCAGCCATTGTGCTTTTACAATTGGATGAACGTATGTTTGCTCTGTGATTTTGCGCACCTCCCAATCTGCTGTATTCAATACAACACCGGTATAAATAGGTACTTGTTGGGGCGAAAGTACCTGATAAATCATTTTTAAGGGCACTGGTTTAGGCACTTTCCAATCAAACGTTTTAATAAACGACTTATCGCTTGGTTCAATTCTTTTAAGTTGGTATCCTCCACCTGCCACTGTTTTCCCAAAAGTATCGACAGCCCTCCAAACCAACCAATGGTTTTCTAGGGGATAAGACGGTAACTGCCAATATTTTTTCGGACGAACCTCAATGAGTGTTTTTAGCTTTTTACCTTCCTTAATTTGCCCACTATGGGTAATTACAAGAGAATCGATACCATAGTGCTGTCGTTGCTGCCATAAAAAAGGCTCTTGGGTTTTGGTTACTTCAGCTTCGCTTTTATAAAGTACGCCCACAATATTAGTAGGGAGGTTCTCTTTTAATGACAAACCAACCATTAAATCTCTAGTTGTTTTGCCAGTATATGCTAACCAAAAAGGAACATTTTTTAAAGAAACTGCCTGCTTTTTCAGATTTTCGATAGTATCATCCCCTATTTCTAAAATTAAATAATTTGCATATCTGTTATCGGTAATTCCTTGCGTGCTTGAACCCCACTGAGCTACTAAATTATTGGGGCTGTTGCCTTTTATGATTCTTACCCATTTGCTATTTAAAGCACCTCTAAAAATCCAACTTAGCAAACAGGGATGCCGCTTAAACGCCTGAACAGTCGTTTGCATCCATTCAGTATCTGTACCAAACGATTTTTCGAGTTCTTGGGGTAAGGAAACCGTTACTAATAGCCCTAAATCGTCGCAGTGGGAAAGTAACTCTTCCGAAAGCATTCTGAAAGGAATCTCAATCATAGAAACGCTTTCAAGCTTCAGTTTTTGTAAAGTGGTTCTTAGCTGATTTTGCTTTTCGCCTACCAGGTTAACATCAAAGCGTAGCCCATTAATTTTTGTAGCATTTCCATTGAGTTTTAAAGTAGTTCCTTGTATTTCTCGCCGATGAAAGCCAATACTTTTTACAAGAGATTGCAGCGTATCTCCTTCAGCGATAACATTTAATTGTAGGTGATACAAAACTGGATTACTAAAAGACCATTGTTTCAATCGCTTCAAGTCAGATTGCATCTTGAAGGTTAATTCTTTCCCTCCATCAATCTCATATTTCACTCGTGGAAGCCGTATGCTATCTTCTCCATAAGTAAATAAAGCAGCATGAATTTCGATATTTCTAAGTGTTTTAGAATGGTTAATTACCTTTCCTTTCAAGGAAACTACACCTGATTTTAAATCATTATTCAACGTGGGTGCTATGTCTAAATCTTTTAAGTGGATATTGGGAAATCCTTTTAAAATTACATCGCCTAAAATGCCGCTTTCTTCTGCTCTAAAAGTATCCTCTACCAAGTTGCTAAAGGAAACTACTAACGTATTTTCCCCTTCCAAATTCCAATGATTTTCGCTACTAAAAGTAACTTCATTGCCTGTTCTTTTTCCTGTTATTGGTTCTCCGTTTAACCACACTTTACTCTGAGGAGGCAATTTTTTAAAGATAAGCGCAATGCTTTTATCAGCCCAAGAATACGGCAACTCAATTTGCTTTCTGTACCATGCAACGCCATCAAATTGCTGGTAAGGAATCAGCGCGTGCCAATTGGCAGGCACTAAAACTTCGTCCCAAACTACTGGGTTATTTGTTGCTAAAAACCATTCTTGTTTCTCTCCTTCCGCATAAAAATCGGCTTTAAATTCCCAAACGCCATTAAGCGGTTGCTCGGCAGTTTGCGCATTCGTAAATGCAGGGAGCAATAAAGAAAGTAATACAATTAAAAAAGATTCGATGCTGAATTGAGGGGATAATCTTGAATACATCATCTGGTTTTTTGTTGGTGCACTTTAAAGTTGAATTGATAGTATTTTATCGAAAATACATATTAAAAGGCAATCGCTAAGGAGCAATCTCCAACTTAAATATTTTTATGTTGCTTGCCGTATAATTGCAAACCCATGCTTCGTAAATATGCCCTTTTTGGAGAACCGATACCCCAACAGGTTTGCCCTTAGACTCCCAACTGCCCAAAAGCTGTAAATCGTGTGCTCTAAAAACTTGGAGCGTTTCCTCTGCATAGCAAGTAACAAATAAAAGCTGCTTATCGGGAGAAAATGCTACGGTGCGTGGGTCGTCGTCCGTTGTGGTTTCTTGCACTATTTTGTTTTGCTCTACATCAATTTTAATCAGCTTTTCTGGGCTGCTTAAAGTGGCAAATAAAAAAGGCGATTGAAACACTAAATGCCGCGGTGTTCGTCCTACTTTTAGCAAAGTGTCGAGTTCAAAAGATGGATTTTTGGTGGCACTAATAGAGTATCTTGCCAACGTTGTAGAACCCATATGCCCCAAAAAGAAAGTCTTCCCATCTGCCGAAACTATGTTGCCTCTAGGAACCGCCCCCGTTCGTAAATTCTCGATTACTTTCCAATCTTTTGGAGAATCGGAGCGAATATCAATCACTGAAACGGTATTGTCGTGCCAATTGGCTACAAACACAAAGTCGTTTTTGGGCGATGCTGAAATTACTTTAGGAGTTTTTCCTGTCTTAAAAAAATAAAGTCCTATCGTTTCTTTTTGATTGCTTGCATTTTGTAAGAATGCCTTTTTTTTGCCTTCGCTTTCTTTATAAACTTGCTTAGTGGCTCTATCCCAAACAACTACCCCCTCTGCATTGTGGAGCGAAACCCATAAATACCTGCCATTGTGCGTAAAACAACCTTCCACTGGTTTTTCTTGGAGCGAGTTGTACCATTCTCTTGTGGTGTAATTAAAGCCTTGCCCTTGAGTAGCCTCAAAAGAAATAGTTCTTCTCTTTTTCTTGGTTTTGGCATCGTACTCATATACACTCATTCCCTCTAAGTTAAATGCATATAAAAACTCCTTTTGGGGATCGGATAAAACTGATTTCACTCCTGCACCCGCTTTTATAGTTTGCTGTGCAGTAAGCTTTAAGTTGGAGGGAATTAAAATCGCTTTGGGGAAAACTTTTCGCTTATCGGCTGCCCTTGTTTTTTCTTTTAATGAATAGACATTCACTCCTAAGACAAGTAATGAAATACCAACAATATTAAAAATCATTAATGAAACTATCAGCCATTTTACAAGCGTTTTCATGGCTACTCGCTTTCTGGAGCATTTTTAAATGCAAAAGGATAGTATAACAACCAAACTACCACAAACACCATAACCACATAAAAATAAGGCTGCACATTTACAATCGTATCAGGGTTATTAAGGGTATAAATACTCCCCCCAAAAACGATTAAAAAAGCATTAAACATCAGCAGTAATCCTTTGAACCATCTGTTCATTTGCCTCGCCAACTTTTTCCGAGCGCTTAAGCTAGCAGTCCACTCCGATTTTTTAGGAACAAACAATAAAATTTTGGGAAAGTACCCAATCAGGTTGCTAATAAGACCAAAGGCAAAATTGATAAACAACATTACCCCAACCAGCAAATAAAAAAAGGAGCTTTTTGAGGTACTAATCCCTTCTGCTAAAGTAATATTATCGGGCAGGTAAATGTATATATATATGGCTAACCCTAAGAAGACAGGAAGCGATAGATACCACAATAATTTAGCGACTTTTAATAGCATAACTTGCTCTGATTTTTTAGAAATAATGGGTAACTAGCACCTCTAATTACCTGCTTTTAGTAAGCAAACTGTTCTTGTTTTTTGTTGAACAACCAACCGCTATTTTAGCCTTTCACCCAACAGAAGTACAAGTTATACCAAGATTTTTACGTTTTGAAGCTTTTCAATATAAACCTTCAAAATCTTTTTGAGTGAAGTCTCCTGCTAGCAACTTTGGGTTTACCTGTAACGACCATGCATTTACGATGGGAATACCCTCTTCAACAGGAATTAAAAATGGCAATTCTTCCCCTTCGTTTTTTAAGATTGCTTGCAAATAATGAGGCTCGTTGTAAAACAAAATCTGTAAGCGAGGAAGTATTTTTTTGCCGAACAGAAGCGATAATTCTTGTTGAGAATCGATATTTATAAAAAAGTGATGCCCTATAAGGTTTTCAGCACCTAAGTGTTTTAAGATTCGTTGGTTGAGTCCTTTCAGCAGTTTATCGAGCCTTACCCCTGAAAAATCCTCTTCGTTGATGCCGTGTTCGGCGAAAGCTCTTACCGACCAAACACCTGTTTTGTTAAACTGGGCTGCCATTTGGTTATATATTTCGTCTTGGGTAGCCCTCAACTTTTCCGATACCCCTAAAAATGAATATAGCCTTCGCTCCTTCTCTTCATAATTATTTTGAGGCGAGTCGTTGAACCTTCTCCAAAGGCGAAGAATAAGCGATTGTGGCGATAACACCATCGTATTTGGTAATAGCTGCGTTACCCAAGAAGTAATATTAAGTTGGGTAATCGGTTTTATTGAGGTATCAAAAGTGCAGAAAAAATAAAAATTAGAGGGAATGAGCAGATAATCTTGTTGGCTTTCTAACCAAATAGGTTCTTCTATATTTCGGTTTAATAAACCTCTATATAATGGGCCTAATAAGCTCGATAAATCACATTGTTCAGCGGAGTTAACAATCATTACAAAGGCCGATTTTAACTGCGATGCTGCCCTAATCGCTCTTAATAAATCTCCTTCTGTATAATAAACTTGTGTTTCCGTGGCTACTTGCCTGCCAACCACTTCGTGATAAGTAAGCCCTGAATGTGCCTGTATTAACATCGCCTTTCCTTCTTTACATAAACTCAAAAAACAGCTCATTTCGGCTTGTGGAGTAAGTGCTTTATAAGATGAATCCAATAAGCTAATAGCCGATTTTATTGCTTTTTCTAGTTTACCAACCCCACTAGACCCCGCCCAAATATGCGTTTTAGGAGTTGTTGTATCGCATTCAGCAGTTCCTATTTCTTGCTGCTGATACTCTTGTGCGGTTACTTTATTCGCTGAAGGCAAAAGTGGTGTATTTAAACGTACTGTTCTGTTAATTATAGCGTAAAATTAGATAAAATCTTCTTTTATTCTAGTTTTTAAAGAGATGCCCATTGATTCGTAAAACACCAGCAACGGAGGAACACGCAGTCTCTTTGGAAATAGTTATTGGGTGGTGTTTTTGGTTGCTTATACCCGTTGGTAATAATAAATAGCTAATTTTCATTGTATTAAGTTAGCTAAAATATAAAGCCCTGAAATCAATATTTTTTCATTTATTACTTTTTTTTTGCTCGTTACCTCCCTTTGTTTTGCTCAAGAAAATAACACTCGAAGCAATTGCACTCAGACTACTTCTGTCGGAAGCTCAAAATAGGGGTTATAAAAATCTTAGCAGGCCCTATTTTAGACATTAAATACGAAAAAGTATTAAGAGCATGTTTAAGTTTTTGTAAGCATTTGAAAATAAGAAATTTAAAGAG
>CAZFQW010000178.1:0-7173 GCA_964521225.1 uncultured Roseobacteraceae bacterium | reverse complement strand
AAGAGCATAGAAAAATAAATACCAAATATCATCGTTTCGCGACACACAAAATGCTACACATTCCTCGGCATAGTCCTGAAGAGGAGGAGAGACGACTCAAAGTAGAGATGCGCAGGATTGCCCTCACGCAACATTTGGAAGCTTGCAATGCAGCAGTGCTTTTGCATGTTCACCACATGTCCCAAATATACCTAAGTAGTACAACTTCTGAAATCACTTCTCCGGTTGAGAGCGCATACGTACGAGAACACACACAACAAACTCACCACAGAACACAATCCCACGAAGTGGTTCTTCCGATAAAGTTACAAAGGAAGAGATCAGGAAGCTACTGATGTGTTGTGTAACTTCTGAATAAATTACTAATATACATTGTATATAGAATTCCGCGATGTGACATAGTATTAATTAATGTTTTTTTCGAGTTCACGTTGTTGCATTTGCTCTTGGGTAGCTCTTAGTTCTTCCATATTCTGGCGCATTTCTTCTTCTCGGGTAGTAAGTTCTTTGGCAAGTAATTGCGATTCTACCAAGAGTTCCTCTGTTTTTAAATTACTCATTACACTATAGATGGTAGAGGCTATATTTTCAGCTACTTTCTGAATGAACTCTCGCTTAAATTGTGGTATATCTTCTACCGATGCAACCTCGATAATGCCATAAATACTTTCGTTGAGCATAATGGGAACTAAGAAAATTGCCCGTGGTTTCATGTGCGCTAATCCTGTGGTAATGAGGGGGTATTCGTCGGGGATATTATCCATGTAAATAATATCTTTATCTTGCCAACATTGGCTTACAACTCCTTGTCCCCATTCAATTTTTGAATTGAGATATTTTTTTCTGTCGTAAGCATAGCAGGCTTTCATTTCAAGCCACTTTTCCTTTTCGTTGCTCTCTATTAAATATATGCCACCTTGTACTAGTTGCACATACTCCACAATAAAAAATAAGGCTTGATCGGCTAGTGTTTCTAGATTATTCGTATTATTTCTGAGCACATCGGCAAACTCTGCAATGCCTTCGGTAATCCAATTTCGTTTTCTGTCTTCTTCGGCAACGGCTTTTAATTGGTTGCGCATTTCGGTGAGCGAATTCCCCAATTCATCATCTTCGCTAATTGCTTCAAAGTTAGAGTTAAATGTTCCTTTTCCTATCGATTGGGCAAATTCTGAGGCACTTTCAATTCTATCGATTAGGCGGTTCATTGCCGTAGTAGTTTGCCCGATTTCGTCGTTACCGACTACCATCATTTTTTCTACTTTTTCTCCGTTAGAAAGCTCAATTAAAGTGTTTCGCAATTTTTTAATTGGCTGAACAAACCAACGAGAATATACCGCACCTAGAAGAGAGGTAAAGAGAAAAATAACGAGCATTGCGACAATTATTTTTCTGCGTAGGGTATATACCAATGCAAAGGCTTCATCTTCTTCAATTTCTGAGATAATACCCCATTGAACCCCATCAATATCTAAATCGCTGAAAGCGCTTAAAGCACGTTTGCCCCTGTAATTGGTGATTATTTTTGTTCCTGTAATTCCTTGAATTGCATTTTGGGCGGCCTCTGTATTTACACTTTGAAATAAAATAGAAGTATTATGCCTTTTAACGAGTTCAACCTCTGCTTGGGGGAAATTATCTTCCAGCATTTCAAAATAACTATCGGGGTTTTCGGTAAGCATTCTGGCATCGCTTCTCATTTTAAAATCGCTACTTACTAAGTAAGTTTCGCCCGTAGTTCCTAAACCTTCAATTTCCCATTGTTGCCCACCGGTAAGAATTCTATTTACTACTTCGGGAGATATTTGGAAGATAAGTACCCCAATTTTTTTGTGTTTATCGAAGATTGGAGAAGCTATAAATGCAGAAGGCGAATCGTAGGAAGGAGAGTATTTTTCGAAGTCTGTAAGAATTATAAAATTGCGAAATGGAGACTCACTTGCTTTTTCAAAGGCTTTGGCGATATTACTATCGCGATAAGGACCTTCTAAAAGATTGGCCATATAATCAATCTCTTTAGAAGTAGAATAAAGTACTTTGCTTGACTGATTATCGACTAAGAAAATATCATAAAACTCAAATTCTCTTGAATAATTTCTAAAAATAGTGTGGTAACGCTCATGTACATCGCTATAAAGGCTGCCGTCGGGTGCTTTATCGAGGAGTTCTTTTGAGCCGGTAGGGTAGGGGTTTCCACTAATGTAATAGTATTGGAGTTTTAGGGCGGCGGTATTATCAATCATAAACTCTTCTACAGTAGCAGAGGTATCGAGCGATATGTTTTGCCAACGAGGCAGAAACTCTGAAGCATAATATTCATTAAGACTCACTAGCATGGAGTCTGGCGCTACGTCGCCATAAAAATCATTCTCTAGAAATAGAGATGCGTTTTTAAAACTCTGCATGGCATCAACCACCATTTTGCTTTCAGAAAAGGTGGCAACTTGTTTCTTAATTCTATCGAAGTAATTGGTAATTACTTGCCGTTTGGTTTCGCGGACAGAAGTCAGTTGGTCAAAGGTTACTTTTTCGAGCGCATCGGTCGCAGAAAAATACCCCAAAAAGCCAATGGTAACTATGGAAATATTGGCTACAATAAAAAGAGCGAATTGTACTTTAAATCGGATGCTTAAGTTTTCCCATTTAAAACCTTCGGGGCTTTTATCTGTAGTTTCTTGATCGATATTTTGTGGTTTTAACTCCATCTCATAAATCAGTGCAATAGTTCTTTGGTAAGATAACAGGTAATTTTGGCTTTTTCGTGCAATCAGGCTTGTGGGGAAATTAAGCAGAACTCGCTTATATTTCAATATATCGTTATAAAATTTGGTGTTTCAGTTTTTTTAAGTGGGTAAATATTTGCTTTGGATTGATGCCAATAACGTATTTCTTGTAGAGTAAACTTCTATTGAATATGTTTTTGCAGCGCAAGCATAAATCCGAGGTGCATTCCTTCGTGTACATTATTAAATAGCATGGCATCATCGAAAGATTCTAGGGTAATGCCGTAGCTAGTGGGGTAGGTTTTATACTGAGCGAACTTACCCGCTGCTATATCTTTTTCTGTATTTTGTACCATTTCAGAAAGCATCTGTTTTACCATATTGATTTCGCTGCTATCTGCTGTGCTTTCGGGGCGAGAGCCTTTTCTGTAAGCATCTATTATAGAGTTTGCCGAGTAACATTCTTCTCCTGCTAAGCGATAACAAAGTAGTTGCTGTGTAACTAACACATGGCCCATGTTCCATATAAGGTTGTTGCTAAATCCTTCGGGGATGAAGTTGAGTTGCTCATCTGAATATTTACTGGCAAGGGATAAGATATTTTTACGGGTGGTTTTTAATACCTGAATTGCATTCATTTTATTATCATTTTTAATTTATTTCGGTACTTAATTTAAACAGCATCTACAATAGGGGGTAACATGGCTGCTTTTTTATTTTGATAGGCATGCATATCTTCCAAAATTTCGGAAAGCATTGCTATTGCTTCGGTGATATTAGGTCCTTTGTTTAGCATTATGCATTCTGTGCGTTGCCCCATAGTAGCATCGGTAAGTTCTGCTCTTGAAGGAATGCCCTTTTTGGCCAGGGTTTCTAGTACTTGTGTTGCCCACACTAGGGGAATATGTGCCGCATGGCATAACGATAAAATTTCTTCTTGAATTCTCCCTAAGTTCTTCCAGCCGCACTCAACGGCCAAATCGCCTCGGGCAATCATTACTCCTAAAGGATAGTGCTGCATTGCAGTGAGCATAATATCGGTAAGTTGGTTATATCCGGTAGTAGTTTCTATTTTTAGAATGACACCTAATGGTTTCGGGCCCCTTTTTTGAAGCTCTGCCAATAAAAAATTCACATCTCTAGGTCTGTTTACAAAAGACAGATTAATGATATCAGTATGCTGAGTAACAAAGTCTAAATCGGTAATGTCTTTCTGTGTAAGCCCATCTATTTTTAGGTTGCTATGTGGGAAATTAATCCCTTTATCTGCTTTTAAATTACCACCTTCGGGTGGCGTTTGTGTAATTTTTACCACTACTTCTTCGGCAAATACTTCTTTGATTACTCCCTCTATTTTCCCATCATCAAACAAAATACTCTCTCCTTGTTTAAGGCCTTTGAATACTTCCGGACTTGTGCACGAAATATAGGCAGGGCGTAAGAGGCTTCCTTCTCTATCGTACTCTGCGGATAGGCCAAAAATGCTTTCATTTACTAAAAGTAGCGTGTCGCCTACCTGTAGTTTTATTGCCTGTTCAAGGGCAGGGAGTTTCTTTACAGTTGCTTTAATGGTTGCTTTTTTCTGGTGCAGTGTAAGCAATGTACCCGAAGCGATATAAAGACTTTTATTGCTTTCTAGCAGGGCATAACTGCTTGCTGTTTCTACTATTTTAAGGGTGCGCTTTTTGTAACGAGTATCTACTAAATGGAGTTTGTTCCCAACTTTTAGCTGGCTTATAAAGCTTTGCGAAACGGGCAATTCGTTGGCTAATAAATCGAGCGGATTTTGTTTGTCTACTAATTTAATCTTAGCATTTTCTATTAATTCGCCTTTCTTATTTTTAGTTACCTTAAACCGAATAACTTCTGGTCCGGGTTTTATCCTTCCCGTTCTTATTTTTGGCCCTGCTAAATCCATACAAATTTTTATGTCAGCATTTTTATTATTGGCAACGCCTTTGATATTATCAATCATCTTAGCCCATTTTTCTTGCGAATCGTGTGCGCAATTAATACGGGCGCAATCCATTCCGGCACTTATCATTTTATCTACTAAATCGCTATTTATAGCTGTTTCCGAAGGCTGAGTTACCATAATTTTGACCTTGCGCTTCGAATGGCGATTACCTAGCAGATCGCAGGTGTGTTGCTGTAATAGTTCAGTGCCCTGTTCTATCGCCTTGTAAGGAATTTTATGCAGGTCTAATGCGGTAGGTTGTAAGAATTTACCAAGGATTGCTATCGTAGCTTTTATGCTAGGCATAATATGCGCTTCTGCTTTTGCTAAACGCGACATCCCTAACATAGAAAGTGCCGACTGGATTTCACGAATATCGTGCTTTCTTAAAGTGCGGTAGTGAATCAGATTAAGGGCACTTTGTTTCCACTTCGGATGAATCTTTTCTAACACCTCTTGGTAGTATGTCTCAAGTGCTTCTGCTTCGCTGATAATACTCTCTAATTCTAAGATTATTTTTTGAATTATTTCCTGATTCATACGCTGTAAAATACATCTGTTTTTAAGTTAGAAAGCGAGCTTCCAAAATCAACTATTTAAGGAGGCATCTATTTAGTAATAATACTGAAATTAACCTAAAATAAAACTTGTTCGAGAATTGTATTCTTAATATTTGGCTAGGATAACAAAAAAAGTTAGATTTGTCTAACTTTGTAAATTTATACATATAAACAAAAATCATATTCTATGGAACGTATTTACTTTGTAGCTTTTTGTGGTATTTTATTACTTTCAAATACTGTATTTGGGCAAGTGGGTAGTTTAGCAGGAATAGCGACCGACGGGTATCATCCTATACCGTTTGCTCATATTTCGGTGGCCTCTACAGAAGGTAAAACGGTAGTTACCAATATGAATGGTGAGTTTACTATCAATAATATTCCTGTGGGTGTACAAACTATTGTGGTTTCTTCCATAGGTTTCAGGAATTTTACTCAAAAAGTAGAGATAGAAGAAGGGAAAACAGTAAAGCTTCCTACTATTAGTTTAAAAGAAGATGCACTCGGACTCAACGAAGTAGTAGTTACCGGTACAATGCAAGAAATTTATATGATAAACTCTCCCGTAAAAGTGGAGGTAATCCCCATGAATTTCATCCAAAAAAGTATTGCCCCAACTAATATTATTGAAAGTATCGCTCTTATTAATGGTGTGCAAGAGGTAGTCTCTTGCGGTGTATGTTATACAAATAGTATCAGTATTAACGGACTACCAGGGCCTTATACTGCTATTTTAATGGATGGCTCGCCTATTTACGGTAACCTTGCCTCGATATACGGCTTAAACGGCATTCCCTCTCAGATAATTGATAGGTTTGAGGTAATTAAAGGGCCTGTATCTACTTTGTACGGTTCAGAAGCTGTTGCAGGAGTCATCAATATTATCACTAAAGATCCTGCACAGCAGCCGCTTCTTTCTGTAGACATGATGGCGACTTCCCATCTTGAATCTTACAATAACATTGCATTTGCTCCGAAGTTAGGGAAACTAAAAGGATACGTTGGGCTGCATCATGCTTATGTTGATGATTACTCAGACAACAACAGCGATGGTTTTGGCGATGTTGCGGCATTAGATAGGCTTTCCCTTTTTTCGAAGTGGCAATTAGACAGAACCAGCGAAAAGAAATTTACTTTCGGTGCAAAGTACTATTACGAAGACAGAAGAAATGGCGTGGAAAGTTATATGAAAAACAGAGCCTATAAAGAACTAAGGGGCAATGCTGAAATCTATGGGGAAAGTATTTATACACACAGAGGGGAGCTATTTGGCACTTACGAACTCAACACAAGATTCCCCCTAAAAGCAGATTACTCTTTTAGTTCGCACCAGCAAGACAGTTATTATGGAGCTGATTTTTACAAAGCATCGCAACAAATCGGGTTCATTAATCTTACTAGCGCTTTCCAAAAAGGAAAGCACCACTTGCTAATAGGCTCTACGCTCAGGTATCAAAACTACGATGATAATACAGTTGCCACGGCAACCTCAGCAGACGAACAAATAATTATTGGCGGGTTTCTCCAAGACGAATGGAAATTTACCGATAGGTTAAGTTTACTAACAGGCGCAAGAGTAGATTATTACGATTCGCACGGATTTATATTTGCCCCAAGAGTAAACCTAAAAGTAAAACCAGAAGAGTGGTCTACCATAAGAGGTAGTTTTGGCACGGGCTTCAGAATTGTAAACCTATTTACAGAAGACCATGCTTTTGTAACGGGGCAACGCGAAGTCGAAATTCTGGAAGATTTAAGCCCCGAAAGCTCTTACAACCTCTCTTTAAATCTTAACCATGTTTACACCTTAGGAGGCTCGCAAGGAATGCTCGACTTCGATATTTTCTATACCTATTTCACTAATAAAATAATTCCTGATTATGACACACCAAGCAAAATTATTTATGCAAATAGCAACGGCAACGCAATTACA
>CAZFQW010000177.1:0-7211 GCA_964521225.1 uncultured Roseobacteraceae bacterium | reverse complement strand
ATTGATTCTGGTAGGCAAAATCACCTTGAATTAAATTGAATGAATGCAAAGTTTGGATAAAAATTAATGATTTTTCTTTTAAAGAATTTTGTATTACCAAAAATAGCTGTTCGGTTGCTTCTTTTTGGTATAAACTGAAGTTGAATAAAATAGCCTCAAACGATTGGTTTCCCAAACCATTATTTTTAATAATTTCCTCGTAGGTTAAATATTTGAATTCGCCAATATTTTTTACTTGAGCGCTTTTTATAAGTGCTTCGGTACCATCAATTCCTGTAGTATCTATTCCTTTTTTAATTAGTTTTCTAGTAAGCCAACCCTCGCCACAACCCACATCGCAAACCGATTCAGGATTGTATTTTAGCACAGTGTTTATAATTGCCTCATTGGTTACTTTCCTAGAGAGAATACCCTCATTATCAATAGTATGTATCCATTCCTTTGCATTGACTTCCCAAGAATTTAGAATTTCATCTTTCATTTTTATTCAAATAGGTTTATATGATGAATCGTGTATTTATTTGCCGTAATTATTTTAAACTCAGCGTAGAGTTTTCAATTTAAAATAGCATTGATACTTAATTATAGTTGGATAGGTAGTTGCCCCTTTGCTTCCAAATTACCCTCAAAGTATTGCAAGGCAGCAGCTTCTAGTTCGGGTAAATATTGGTGCATTATAATAACCTCTAAAAAACATTCAACAGGTGGTAATAATTTTAAGGTATAAGGATTGCCAAATAAATATAAAGTAACAGACTTTTCTTGCGCTGTTTTTTCAATAAAATTCAAAATAATATCAGATAAACCAAAGTGATTCAGAGGTTTCATAGAGGGTACATAGAGGGCTATAATGAGGTTATCGTAGGCAGCTAAAGTAGCAGTTAAATCGCTCAAATTATTGCCTTCCATAAAAGCGTATTTGGGGTAAGAAATTCCCTGTGCAAAAACAGAATCTTCTATTTTTTTAAATAGCGAAATAAAAACATTTTTTTTACTGTTATTAATGCCTTTATCAGTTCTTTTTACAGAAGTGATGGCACTTTCAGCTATTTTATTTCTTAATATATAGTGGGTATTTTCATCAACTATTTTAGGTGTATTTTTAAGGCTTGAAAATAGCCCTGCTTTTTCTTTTAATCGCTGAATTTTTTGAAAGCTTTCTTCTATTCTTTCTTCGCTCACTTTTTTTCCTATTAAGGCAATTCCTTTAGCAATATTTTTTGAAAAAGAAAGCATATCATTTCCCGCCTCAAGCGCTTTTAGTTCTAACTCACCTGCTTCAAATTCTGAAGCGACTCCTTTCATATTTAGCGCATCGGTAATAATTGCGCCTTGATAGGCTAAATCAGTTCGTAAAAAGTCAATCATTTCTTTGCAAATAGAAGCAGGTAGTTGATTCCCAGAAAGTTGGGGCACTGCCAAATGCCCCGTCATTATACAGTCTATTCCTTTTTTAATTAATTCATTGAAAGGAAATAATTCATTTTCTCTTAAAATTTGTACCGATTTGTTTAATACAGGAAGACCTAAGTGGGAGTCAACCGCAGTATCGCCATGCCCGGGGAAGTGCTTTAAACAACCCAATATATTTTCAGATTGCATTCCTTGATAATAGGCCCAAGCATTTTGCACCACCACTTCTCTGTGCTCGCCAAAAGAGCGATACCCAATCACAGGGTTTTTAGGGTTATTATTAATATCTACCACGGGGGCTAAATTCTGGTGGATTCCCACCGATTTAAGTTCTTGGGCAATGGCTTTTCCTACTTCAAAAATGAGTTTTTCGTTATTTGTGGCACTTAAAGTTAAGGGGTAAGGAAAGGCAGGAAAAGCAGCTATGCGCATCCCTAGCCCCCATTCGGCATCAATACTAATGAGCAAAGGGTACTTACTCAGTTGCTGATAATGCGCTACCATTTCCTTTAATTTTGCAACGCTGTTGAGGTGTTGCGTAACTGTTTTTTTTCTGTCGAAATTAGTTTCAACACTTTCACGACTATAAAAAAAAGTGAGCCCACCCACACAATGATTTTTAATTAATGTCTCAATTTCCCGAATTCCCGCTTCGGTATCGTGGATAAATACAGCGGGGAAAAATAATTGCCCGATTTTTTCTTCTTTGGTCATGAGTGTTGTTATGATTTGTAATTTAAAACTGAATGTTCACTATTATTTAAGTAAAAATTGTAGAATTAAATATAAAACCAATCTTACAACTAAAAAAAGCCCAACTAAAAGTACTACAAAGGGCAGAATCGACGGAAAGGGCAATTGAGAGACAGGCGAAAAAATAAAATTAAATAAAGGAGCTGCAATATAAACATAGATTGCTGCACCTACTATTACTGCTGCGATTTCTAAAATAACGCTATTTCTTTGTAAGATTTTTTTAATTAATAAATGGCTGCCATATACCCCTACTGATACCCCAATTAAGCTCAATAAATAAAATAGAAGCCATTTTAAAGGATAGATTCCAAAAACTGCCTCAAATCTGTTTATATGTTCTATGTAGCCGTAAGTGGTAAAGGCGGCAAGTACTACAAAGAACCATAGCCAATGCAATTGGAGTCTTATTTTCATATCTAATTAATGATGCAAACCAGAGATTATAATCTTCTTTTTTGCGCCTAAATAGTAAATTCTACTGTCGTTCGGAGCTTGCGAAGAATCTAAAAACAGGGCAAGTAAACGTTCCAGTCTCTCCCTGCGGGTCGAGATTACAAAAAAGTATGCTTTTGCTTCGTTTTTTTTGTTTTAATACTCTTTTTAGCCCCTCATTCGCATTAATTATAAAAGTTTAAATTTCTAATACTATTTAGTTAAACTACTGATTAATAGAGGCTTAAAGTAAATTTGTCGAGCGTTTTACAACTCATTAAAAATTAATATACTAATTAAAAATTCAGCATTCAAAATTAAACACTACCCAATCTTATGTATATTCACAGTAAAATATTTATTATTTAAATCCACAATTATGAAGAAGTTATTCTACTATTTATTGTTAAGCTGTTGCGGATTATATTTTTTTAGTTGCCAAAGCGGCACAACAGAAACTACTGATTCAGCAACGGAAACTACTACCGAGCCTACTTTGGAAGATGCACAAAAATTAGCTCAAAAAGTGCTAATGGTTGACGGCCACGTAGATTTACCGACCCGTTTACGTATCAACATGTTCCGTTTCGAGCGCGTTTTAGAAGATGTTTCTAAACGTTCTGAAAAGGGAAATTTCGATTTTGAACGTTCGAAAGAAGGTGGTTTAGATGCCCCTTTTATGTCTATTTATATCCCTGCGAGCTACCAAGCGGAAGAAGGAAGAGCGAAAATTTATGCCGATTCTTTAATTGATATGGTAAAGGGAATTGCCGACAAATATCCAGAAAAATTTGCCATGGCATATTCGCCTAAGGATATAGAAGCCAACTTTAAAAAAGGGCTGATTTCATTACCGATGGGAATGGAAAATGGCGCGCCTATTGGCGATGATATTGCGAATGTAGCGTATTTCTATAACCGTGGTATCCGATACATTACCTTAACCCACGGGAAAGTAAATAAAATCAGCGATTCTTCTTACGATACTACCCACACCTGGAATGGTTTAAGCCCTTTTGGAGAAGAAGTGGTAAAAGAAATGAATAAGGTAGGAATCATGGTGGATATCTCTCATGTTTCAGACAGTGCTTTTTATGATGCTATTGCGCTTACCAAAGCCCCAGTAATTGCTTCGCACTCTTCGGCTAGGAAATTTACCCCAGGATTTGAAAGGAATATGAACGATGCTATGATTGAAAAATTAGCCGAAAATGGCGGAATTATCATGATTAACTTTGGCTCTACCTTCGTAGATGCCGATTCGAGAGAGAAACAGGCTGCCATGAGAGAGCATTTTGCAGATTATGCCGAGCAAAATGGTTTGGAAAGAGCCGATTCGGTAATGGTTGCTTACCGAGAAAATTATACGAAAGAAAACCCCGTGTTCTCTACGGTATCGAAGGTGGCAGATCATATAGACCATGTTAAGAACTTAGTAGGGATTGACCACATTGGGCTCGGTTCTGACTACGACGGTGTCGGCGATACGCTTCCTACGGGTTTAAAAGACGTTTCTGAGTACCCCAACCTGATACTTGAATTGCTAAAAAGAGGATATACCGAAGAAGAAATTGAAAAGATTTGCCACAAAAATATCTTCCGAGTTTGGAACGAAGTACAAAAAATTGCCGACAGTATGTAGTGGCGTATAAAGAAAAAAGAGTCTGCAAAATATCCATTTTGCAGACTCTTTTTTTATATTTCCCACTCTTCTGGAGGAATATTTAACGTTACAAAATTATAAGGGGCAAGAGGACCAACATATTTAAATTTTACCTTCTGCTCGTATTGTTCGCCAATTTCTTCTACTAAATTATCGAATTCCTTTTCTCTGCCTTTGCTCACCAAAAAGGAGGCATTAAGATACATTGCATCGGTAAGGTTCGCATTCAGTTTTGTGCTCACTGCGGTTGGGTTTAACACTTCCAGAATACTTTCGGCACTGCTTTGCTTTTTGTTAGCGAGCGCTTCTTGAACCATCTTGCCAATTTCTATAAAAAGTGATTGATCTTGCCTTCTTTCCGCTTTTTGCTTCAATCGCTTAATGTCATCATTTTCTTCTACAATTTCGGCAAATATGCTTGGTAAATCTTTCCAAAGTGCTTTTAAACCTAGTTCAACTTTTCCTTCAATTTCCCGAATTGCTTGTAAAAATTCTTTTTCTCTGCGTTGCAGCAAATCTTGAATCTTAGATTCGTTCGCAGCTACAGTGCCAAATTTTACTGGTAACAACGTGTATTCTTCCATTACCTTTTCTAGGGTAAGTTGGTGCGCTAGCATATTTTCTCGTGAGCTAGGTACATAATTTTTCTCTGACTCTGAGTAGTGGCTCACAACCATTGCCAAACGCTCTGTTCCTAAGGTATAGACCTCTTCTTCTTGTATACCAACAGCCCCGAAACGGTGGTCTTGCGGAGTTTCTATGATACCATAAATGTATTTTCCTTCCAAGGTTTTATTAAGATTATGTAAGAAAGTAAACTTATTTTATTAATATTTTATACTAAATACTCATACGAAATTAGGTATAATTTATTTACGAAGTAAATTGCTTAAAATAAGTGCTTTATTAATTCGTCATTTAAAATTGAGCGTTCACTTAAATCCATTGATTCAATATAGAAACCCAAGTTACCTATTTCGCAAAAAAAGGGCATAAGTTTTTAAGCTTTTTTGTGTTACGAGTAGAACTAAAACCACTTTTCAAAATGTTAATGAGTTGTAATTCCATGTTCTAATGCATGTAATTGATTTAAGAGTAAAAATTGAATAAAGACCTCCAACATTGTTGGGGGTTTTTTATTTGTGCGCCAGTAGAACGTTATATCTGTAGCGAGTGTGTCTTTCCGAATACTTAAGTAATTGGACAAAATAAAATCCTAAAAATATTTTTATCTTCGTACCAAAATATGGGACGAAGACCTAAAGTATGGAAAAGGCTTTTTGGATTATGCGATATTATTGTATATTGAAAACTTTTCTTTTGCAAGTCATATCCCCTAAAAGTGATAGGTTTACATTATGGTGAATCTCAAGAAATTTCAATCTGATAAAGCATTGCAATACGTTATGTTTGTTGATGTTGTAATGCTCGGACTCGTGCTTCTCAATCTCTTGCTTATTGTATTCAATTATACTTTCGATAGCCAAAGTGTACAGAACTTTTTTAAGGAATTTACCCCAAATTTTTACGAATTTTATAACAATTATATCTACAAAGATTTTTTATTGATTGACATTCTTTTTGTCATCGTATTTATTGCCGAATTATTAGTCCGATGGGCTATTGCCATCATCCGAAAAACTTACTACCGCTGGTTTTTCTTCCCTTTTGTTCAGTGGTACGATGTCTTGGGATGTATCCCCGTAAGTTCTTTCCGTTTTTTTAGAGTGCTTCGGGTGTTTGCTATTTTATTCAGATTACAAAGTGCAGGCGTTATTAATTTAGAAAATACCTACCTTTTTACCACCGTAAAAAAGTATTACCAGATATTAGTTGAGGAAATTTCGGACCGAGTAGTTGTAAACGTTTTAAGCGGTGCGCAAGACGAAGTTAAAGAAGGGAATCCCGTAATCGAAAAAATTATTGGCGATATTCTAAAGCCCCGCCAAGATACACTAGTTGAGTGGCTCACAGATCGAACAAGATTAGTTGCCAAAAACACTTACGAGCAAAGAGGGGAAGAAATTAAGATGTACCTCAACCAACTTATTGCCCGAGCAATGGAAAACAACTCGGAGTTGGAAACACTCGAAATGGTGCCTATGCTTGGGGGTTATATCAGCAGAAAAATTGAAAGTGCGGTGAAAGATATTGTTTACAAAGTATTACACGAAGCAGTTACCGATTTGCAATCTGAAAAAGCAGCCTATTTAGTAAATGGAATTACAGAAACAGTATTTGAAATTTTAACAGCGCACGAAGAAGACGAGACACTCCAAAATATTACTACTGAAATGGTGGTAGAAGTAATGGAGGTATTAAAAGAGCAAGTAAAAGTGCAACGTTGGAAAGACTCTAGTGAATGATTTTATGATGGTTGTACGATGTTTTTAAGGGTAGATTTTAAAAGTGAGGGATACAAACCGTTTTAATTTGAAAGATTCTAAACCATATCCACTAAATGCTGGTTTCAGCGATAATCTAATATTTCTGTAAACATTTATAAAAATAGACCTTAACCTACTACAACATGACTACAGGAACTAAATCTATTAGCTTCGACAATACCGAAATAGCTTTTGCTGCGCAGTCAGACGGAAAGTTAAAGAAATCAAATTTTCTTTTTTGGTTAATGAACAATCCTATTTTAGTAAATACGGGTTCTTCGCTTGCACAACTTTCTTTTAAATTAAAGTTACCAGTTAAACGACTAGTAAAACAAACATTATTCTCTCAATTCTGTGGTGGTGAAAATATTGAAGATTGTTCCTCTACTGTAAAAACACTCCAACAATACAATATTGGAACAATCCTAGATTATGCGGTTGAAGGCACTAAAAACGAAGCAAGTTTCGATCACACCTGCCAAGAGATTATTGCCACAATTCGCAAAGCGGCGAAATCGCCCGAAATTCCGTTTAGTGTTTTTAAGCCCACAGGAATTGCC
>CAZFQW010000176.1:0-7216 GCA_964521225.1 uncultured Roseobacteraceae bacterium | reverse complement strand
ACCGTAATCAGTTTTGATACGCCTTTCTACCCGGAAAACTACATCCATCGAATTGGGCGAACTGGCAGAGCCGAACAGCCCGGAAATGCCATCCTCTTTTCCAGCGAGAAAGAAACAGAGTTAAAAGAAGCCATTGAGGGCTTGATGAATTATAGCATTCCGTTCAATGAATTCCCGCAAGAGGTGGAGGTTTCTACCCAGCTCACTCCAGAGGAAAAAAACAAACCCATAGATCCCGATGAAGCCTACAACAAAGCTCCTGCCATTGAAGTTGGCGCGTCTTTCCACGAAAAATTACCTAAGAATAGTAAGGAAAAAGCCGAGCGAAAAAGTTACCAGAAAACCTTAAAAGAGCGGTACAAAAAACCACTTAGGCGCGGCGATAAAATTCAGAATATGAAAAAGAAGAAAAAGAAGTAATGTTATGAAACTTCAATTATAAATCAATTGATGGTTGATGTGCAATCAAAAAAAAGCCAACTCAGTTAGTAACCGAGTTGGCTTTTAATGCTTCTACGGCAAGGCTTATTTATACCTGCTTTGCGTTTCTTGCTATCTCGTCTATTTCTCTGTGCTGAGCATCTATAGTGGCAATCGAAATCATGTTAACGATTTCCCTTACCGTACTTCCTATCTGCAATATATGCACCGGCTTATCAATTCCCAACAGAATTGGGCCTATGGCTTCTACGCCTTTCATGGCTTGTAATAGTTTGTACGAAATGTTTGCTGCTGCCAAGTTGGGGAAAATTAACACATTAGGTGGACCCGCTGCGAGCTCAGAGAAGGGGTAATTTTCTCGGAGCGTTTCGGTATTGAATGCCATGTTTGCCTGAATTTCCCCATCAATTACGTACTGTGGGCATTCTTTGCGGAGGATTTCCACCGCTTTTCTCATCTTGCGAGGTTCGTCGTCGTCAGAAGAACCAAAGTTAGAAAATGAAAGCATGGCAATGCGTGGTTTAATGTCGAAGCCTCTTTCTACACCGTGAGCGGTTAACTTGGTAATATCCACTAATTCTTCAACCGTTGGGTTAGGGATAATGGTAGTATCGGCAAAGAACAAGGGGCCTTGTTTGGTAAGCATCAGGTACATACTCGAAACCTTTTTCCCAGAACGTGTTCCAATGATTTGAAGAGCCGGGCGAATGGTGTCGGAGTATTTCCGACTAATTCCTGAGAGTAACGCATCGGCTTCCCCTTTTTCTACCATCATAGTGCCGAAGTAGTTACGGGTTTTCATGATGTTTCTGGCTTCGTACAGGTTAAACCCTCGTCTGTTTCGCTTCTCGAAAAACGCTTGTGCGTACTCTTCTACTTTTGCTTTTACCGCTTCGTCGTCGCTTTTAGGGTCTAAAATAGTAGCACCTTCGAGTTCTAGGCGATGTTCTTTAATAATTTGTTCGATGGTGGCTACATTTCCAATAAATACGGGTTTTTCAATGACTCCATCGTCGAGCGCAATTTGGGCTGCTTTTAAAATGCGATGGTCTTCGGCTTCGGTAAATACCACCCGCTTAGGATTTTGGCGTGCTTTGCTTTGCAGTACTCGCATCACATTGTCGTCGCCACCTAATCGGCGTACCAACTCAGAGCGGTAAGCGTCCCAATCCTGGATAGGATGCTTTGCCACTCCGGTATCCATTGCAGCCTTGGCAACAGCAGGGGCTACGGTTGTTAACAAACGGGGGTCGAGCGGTTTCGGGATAATGTATTTTTTCCCGAATACTAAATTCGTTTTATTGTAGGCTCTTCCTACAATATCGGGTACAGGTTCGCGTGCCAAATCGGCAATGGCTTTTACTGCCGCCAATTTCATTTCTTCGTTAATGGTAGTGGCTCTTACGTCGAGTGCTCCTCTAAAAATGAAAGGGAAGCCCAACACGTTGTTTACTTGGTTGGGGTAATCGGAACGCCCCGTTGCCATAATTACGTCTTCGCGGGCATTCATCGCCACATCATAGTCAATCTCAGGATTTGGGTTGGCAAGGGCAAAAACGATAGGATTTTTAGCCATCTCTTTCAGCATTTCTGCTTTTACTAAACCTCCTTTTGAAAGTCCTAAGAAAACATCTGCCCCTTTCATGGCATCTTCGAGGCTGTGAACATCGGCAGCGGTGGCTACTTCTTTTTTAGTGCCTTCTAAATTTTCTCGGTCGGTTCTGATTACCCCTCGGCTATCGCAAACAATAATATTTTGCTGCCTTACGCCCAAATCCACAAAAATTCTGACACAAGAAATTGCCGCTGCCCCTGCACCGGAAACCACCACTTTTACTTCTTCTATTTTCTTTCCTGCCACCTCAAGGGCATTAAGTAAGCCTGCTCCCGAAATAATTGCCGTACCGTGCTGATCGTCGTGCATTACGGGAATATTCATTTCCTCTTTTAAGCGTTTTTCAATTTCAAAGCAATCGGGGGCTTTAATATCTTCAAGGTTGATTCCGCCAAAGGTAGGTTCCATGGCTTTTACCACCGTTACAAACTCATCAATATTTCTACTGTTCAGTTCAATATCAAAAACATCAATCCCTGCAAAAATTTTGAATAAAATCCCTTTTCCTTCCATTACAGGTTTTGAAGCCTCCGGGCCAATATCGCCCAAACCTAAAACAGAAGTTCCATTAGAAATTACGGCTACCAAATTCCCCTTTACTGTATATTTATACACATCTTCGGGGTTAGCGGCAATCTCTAAACATGGTTCTGCCACACCGGGCGAATATGCTAAAGCCAGGTCGCGCTGCGATTTATGGTCTTTCGTAGGGATTACTTCTATTTTTCCTGGTGTACCTTTGCTGTGGTAGTCTAGTGCATCTTCCTTTCGGATAATCATTTTAGACATAAGTAGTAGTTTATTTTAAATAATCGGTTGTTTTGTATTTCAAACTTTAATATAACAACAAAAAATGGAATCGTATGTCATATTAGTTTTAGGGTGGATAGTATTTTTTGCTTTTCATAGCTTTCTTGCCTCCGATAGGTTGAAATCGGTATTAGGAAAGCCCCAAAAGTACCGACTCATCTACAATATCTTTTCTGCATTAGCACTGCTAGTTTTGCTGTTTTATATGATGGTTATCCCTGCCGAATTAGTTCTACCCAAGAATATTTACACTAAATTCTTTGGGTTGGTATTAGCCACCTATGGCATTATGATTTTAAAGGCAAGCTCTAAAATCTATGACTGGAAAGCTTTCTTCGGTTTCGGGGATGTCCCTTCAGAAAAACCTGAACTGAAAAAAGAAGGCATTTTAGCCCACATCCGCCATCCGCTTTATTTAGGGCTGATTTTAATGTTTACAGGCTATTTTTTCTTTTCTCCTACTCTTACCAATTTGGTGGCTTGGGCTTGCACCATGCTCTACCTCCCCTTCGGGATTGCCTCCGAAGAAAAAAAGCTCGTTAGGGAGTTTGGCGAAGCTTATACCAATTACCAAAAAGAAGTACCGATGCTCATCCCCAAAAAAAAGTTTTTAAAAAGGAAGAAATAAATATTTAATTTGAAATTGCCAATTAGGTTATTTGTAAAGGTTGCTCAAAGTAGGATTTTGTGCTTTGAATACCCGCCTATTGCTTTGAGTGAATCCTTCTGTTATCATTGTAAATAATTTATCTCGTTTTTTTGAAGAGAAATTCAAGGTGAAAAACTGATAGCATGAAAAAAAGGGTAAGTATAATTTTTGGCGGGAAATCTACAGAACATGAAGTGTCTCTTAACTCTGCCTCTAATATTTTTAATGCCGTTGACCCAACAAAGTTTGAGGCAATTCTTATCGGAATAAATAAAGAAGGGAATTGGTTTTATAATGCCAATTATCCTCTGGTAGAGATTAGCCTACTCAAAAATGATTTTTTTATTAATGCTACTCCTATTTTTATAGATACAAGAAATAATAAAATTGCTATTGTAGATAAGCAGAAAAATACGGTGCTTACCACTTTTGAGATTGCCTTTTCAATTATCCATGGTACAGGTGGCGAAGATGGTAATTTGCAAGGCTTTTTCAACTCCCTGAATATTCCTTTTGTGGGTCCCAATGTGTTGGGTTCTGCCCTCTGTATGGATAAAGATATTGCCAAGCGTTTATTGAAAGATAGTAATATTCCCATCGCTAAATCTATCACCGTCGCTAAAATTAATGCCCACAATCTTTCATTTGAAAATGCGGAAAAGGAACTAGGGCTGCCTCTATTTGTGAAACCTTGCAATGCAGGTTCTTCCGTAGGCGTTAGCAAAATAACAGACAAAGCCTCCTTTCACGAAGCGGTTGAACACGCCTTTAAATTCGACCATAAAATATTAATAGAAGAAGCCATTGTTGGGAAAGAAATAGAGTGTGCTATTCTTGGGAATGAAGAGCCAAAAGCCTCAGTTATTGGCGAAATTATCCCTACAAAAGACTTTTACTCTTATGATGCAAAATACAACGATACCGAGGCAGCTATTTTAAAAATCCCTGCGGAAATCCCCCAAGAAATCTCCGATAAAATTAGGGCAATGGCAGTAAATGCTTTTAAAGCAACCTGCTGCGAAGGACTCGCCAGGGTCGATTTTTTCTTACGAGAAGATAACTCTTTTGTAATTAATGAAATAAATACCCTCCCCGGATTTACAGAAATTAGTATGTACCCAAAGCTTTGGGAGGCAACAGGCGTTTCTTACCCCGATTTAATCACCCAATTAATAGAGCTAAGCTGGCAACGACACCAAAGAAATAACATCTTGCAGACAATGAGATAGTTGGTTGGGAACTTCACTAAATAGGGGAGGGCTATCATAACGTAAGGTTTGCAGAAATAAAGCTAAAGTCTCCATAAAAA
Organism: uncultured Roseobacteraceae bacterium; assembly: GCA_964521225.1. Taxonomy (GTDB): domain Bacteria; phylum Bacteroidota; class Bacteroidia; order Cytophagales; family Flammeovirgaceae; genus CAYUJH01. The sequence goes on along the minus strand of CAZFQW010000176.1, from coordinate 2,392 downwards.
GAGCGTCTTTACGAACCAAAGGGCTGATTGTGTGCTAGCGTGAAGCAAACTATTCACTAGTAGCATACAGATTCCTTCATTACGTTCAGAATGACGATGTATATTATTGACTCTGAGATATTTAAATGAAAACCTTCCGTAAAAATAACATAACTGTTTTACATACTGTAAAATACTTCTTCAATAAAAAGCGGTTTGAGATGAGTCTCAAACCGCTTTTACTTGTACAGAATGTTATAATGTATTTATCTAGATTTTCCAAGTTTTGAGGTTTAGAACGCGCCAGTAAACCTTTAGATTTGTATTAAGTTAGTTTAAACCTCAACTAAACGCAGTTCCAATAATGCAACTCTCAAAAATTGACATCAAAAAAATAGGAATTAAAGAAATATCAGTTCTACAAGAAATTGCTATTAAAACATTTAAAGATACTTTTTCTGAGGTTAATAGTGCAGCAGATATGCGGGCGTACTTAGAGGAAAGTTTTAATACTGCCAGCCTTGCCTTAGAACTAAACAACCCCGACTCTGAGTTCTTTTTTGCAGTAGAAGGTAAGGAGATTATGGGTTACCTAAAAATTAATTTCGGAAATGCACAAAACGAACTGAAAGAAGAAAATTCCCTTGAGGTTGAACGTATTTATGTATTAGAACAATTTCAGCGAAAACAAATAGGGCAATTAATGTTTAATAAAGCCTTAGAAATAGCCCAAAATAAAAAAGTAGATTTTGTTTGGCTAGGGGTGTGGGAACACAATACAAAGGCAATGAATTTTTATCAGAAAAACGGTTTCGAGGTTTTTGATAAACACTCTTTTTTCTTTGGTAGCGACGAGCAAACCGACATAATGATGCGCTTATTTTTATAAGCAAAACAGCATCTAAATAGAAAGGATTATTTCTATGTCCGTACTACTTGGGTATCGTAGGTTTTTTGGGTAGTCAGGAGACTAAAGCCCCGATGTTGGTCTGCTGAAAAACAACTTTAAACCGCCCTTGTTGGTGTCTCGCCAACAAGTTTACCACTACAATTTCAAGTTCACACAATAATAGGTAGGAGTTTAAATGTATCTCCACCTTATCGCCTTAACTTGAGTTGTTAATAAGATTCAATTGTATCTTGTTTTGATAACATTGTTTAGAATGCTGTTTGGGGAATAAGAATAGAAATTGTATTTTAACTTATATTTAACAATTTATTATCTATTTCCATTACCGAAAACTCACTCCTATGACTTTCACTCACTTAATTCACAAGCTTGCTTACTTAGACGCACTGTTAAAAAAGCAATGCACAGGCAGCCCTAAAGAACTTTCCCGCAAATTAAAGATTTCTCGTGCTTATTGGTTTAAGCTTAAAACAGAGTTGGAAGAAAATTTCGACCTGAAAATTGAGTATAATGCACAAAAGCAATCGTACCGCTACGCAGAGCCTACGGACTTTAAATTTGGCTTTTTTAAACACCCGACACCCGACAAAGATAAACACTCTCTCTAACATTGTTCACAAATGTTTACAAAAAAAAAGAGCCAGTCTACTATGAGTAGACCGGCCATGTTTAGATTTGTTGCTGTTAAAACATATTTATCATCTAAACATTTAAAATTATGAAAGAATTATCATTTAATGAAATGGAGGTTTTAGAGGGGGGAGATTGTGACACACATATGGGCTTTGCAATTGGCATGATGGCTCTAGGAATTGCAGCGGGGCCTACTCCAGTAGGGGTAGCTTTTTTACTCGGTGGTGCTATATGGGGGTATACTGCAAAAAATACTGCATGTGTCCAATAGTTAAAATATTATTAAGCTCTAAAAAATTAAAAAATGGAAGAATTAAAATTAGCTGAGTGTGAAAATATTAATGGCGGTGATTTTGTTGGTGGGCTTTGCGCTGCTGCAACGGTCGGTTCGTTAGTAGCATTAACAAATTTTTGGAATCCTGTTGGATGGGTAGCAGCAACTTTAGTTGTTGTAGATATAGGTTGTGTAGCTTACACCTTATCACAATAAAGTTAATATAATCGGAGCATATCTAATTTACACTGATTTTTCAACAACTACGGCAGGTTTCTCAACTGGAATATGTATTACTTACTTAATATTTTTTTTAATTAAGAAAAAAAATCAATCTAATACTTGATGTATAATGCAAATTACGTTACAAAATTTTGTCAAAGGTTTCGATAAAAGAATCTACTTCTTTTTCCTTATCGCCTTTGCCCTAGTACTCACTTATCTAGCACAAGCTTTATTTATTTCCGATGAACTGTACTATGCTACTTTAGGCGAACAATTAAGATAAACACTCTCTCTAACATTGTTCACAAATGTTCACAAAAAAAAGAGCCAGTCTACTATGAGTAGACTGGCCATGTTTAGATTTGTTGCTG
>CAZFQW010000175.1:0-7221 GCA_964521225.1 uncultured Roseobacteraceae bacterium | reverse complement strand
ATTATTTTATGATAATTCGTTTTTAAGAAATTAAATTTTTAAACATGCTCTTAACGGCTTCCATCACCAACGCTTTTCCTGCGCCTGTTCCGGAAGGCATCAGAACCTTCTGTACAATCAATGATAATCGTGCTATCTCTAGCCTTGCTGTAGGCTATTTCTGCTAACTTATTTGTAGAATCTCCTATGTAGAAAGCCCCTTTTGAATCAAAGTCTTCTTAATGAATCTTTTCCGTAAGAATTAAGCAATAGAAATAGGATATTCTTTACCTTGAAAACTAATGATTTCGAAGGGAATATCTACCAATGCTTGATAATCTTCCCCGTCATCTAAATTATCTGAATCATTTTCTTCATAATACCAAAAAACCTTTGCTTGGTTACCGGTATCTTTATAAGATTTTAGTGTCCTGATTAGTCGATCTACGCATTTGGCACTACTGGTATTATAGTAATCTGGTAACAAATGAAGCTCTATGGCTTTGCCGCTTTTCATGAATTCTCCGATCCACTCAAAAAGAGGTTCGTAAAAATGGAGAGGATTTTCCATAAAAGAAGAACCAATAATTTTAAAAATACCACTTGAGCCAAGCTCTATTTTTGGAATATAAATTTTGCCCTTTTCTGGCTTAACTGTATAGTCGTTTAACATTACTTGACTCATATAAAAAATTAGAGGGTTTAGTTAAAGAAATGAAGTAATATTTCAATAACTTAACCTTTTACGATACAACTATATTGTTTTTTTAAACAACGAAACTCCTAAAAAAAGTAGCCCTATTGCAATAAAGGGCAAGCTAAGCCACTGTCCCATATTAAGGTACCACCCCTGCTCGAACCCGACTTGTGTTTCTTTAATAAACTCTATTAGGAAACGAGACGTAAATACAAGACTTAATGATAAGCCGAAATAGAAGTACGGACCAATGCTAAATCTTTTATATTGATACATAATAAATGTAAATAAAAATATAAAAAAGTAACTAATCGCTTCATATAGTTGTGCAGGGTGTCGAGGTATCATATCTATTCTTTCAAAAATAAAAGCCCAAGCTACCTCCGTTTCTTGCCCTAAAATTTCTGAATTCATGAGGTTGGCTAAGCGGATAAAACAGGCGGCAAGTGGGGCAACAATAGCTAGCAGCCCTAAGGTGGTGCCAATGGGTATTTTTGTTTTAATGATGTATAGCCAAAGTGCAGCTGCCATGCCCAAAACACCTCCGTGCGATGCTAGCCCGTGGTATCCCGAAAATTCGTAGCTTCCATCGCCTGTACTCTGAATCGGTAAAAAAATTTCGACGGGATTAGATAAATAATAAGCGCCTTCATAAAAAATACAATGAACTAACCTTGCTCCTAAAAAAATCCCTATCATTCCATAAATAGCGAGTGTATCTAAATACTCTATGGGGATACCTTCTTTTTTGTACATAAGATTTAAAAAAGAGAGAGAAAGCACCAACCCCCCCACAAATAAAATTCCGTAGTAACGTATTGAAATTCCGAATAAATTGAAGATTTCCGGGTCTATATTCCAGTTAATATATTCTAAGCGCATGAATTATGTTATACTTGTTACCGCCAAATTACTCAAAACTTTAGCCTACACAAAACTATATTACTGCTGTCCTGTGCAAAATATTCTATATTATAAAATGCGATTAATTTTTTGCCAACAATGGATTGTATCAGCTTTCTATCAGAAATCTTTGAAGCTGCTTTTATTGCTAAATCACAGATTTTAACTACTCCTTAACGCTTATTTGTAAAGCAACATCAAACAATTGTGGTTAAAATTTTATCTATTTGAGGGTATTTTATATACTATTTAATGCTTAAAACCTAATCAAAACAAAAAATGACAAAAAATTACTGGAAAGTTATAGGCGCAATCTGCCTGATAATCCCTGTATTTTTGCTCTCGAATGGGGATGCTTTCGCTCAAAAAAAGAAAAAGAAAAAAGGGGAACAGGAAACCCCTGAAACCAAACCAGCAAAGCCCAAAGCTAAGAAAGGAGAGCCAAAACCTTACAGCGAGGTAATTACCAAAGAGGCAAAATCCGATGACGGTTTATTTACAGTACATCAGGTAGAAGATAAATATTACTACGAAATTCCCGATTCTCTTTGGGGGCGCGAAATGCTGATGGTGAGCCGTATTTCTAAAACCGCAACCAATATTGGTTATGGTGGAGAAGAAATCAACGAACAGGTAATTTTTTGGGAAAAAAGAGGCAACAAGGTGTATGTAAAAGTTCGCTCGTACCAAAATATAGCAAGTGATACTACCAAAGCAATTTACCAAGCAGTAAAAAACTCGAACTTAGAGCCAATTATGGCTAGTTTCGATGTAGCTGCTCTTAGCAAAGATTCTTCGGGAGTGGTGATAGACGTAACGAACATGTTTATTAAAGATATAAAACCTTTAGGCATGCCCAACAGAAGAAGAACGCAGTACAAAGTTTCTAGGCTAGATGACAGTCGAACTTATATTGAAAGCATTAAAAGTTATCCGATAAATGTTGAAGGTCGTTCGGTAAAAACATACTTAGCTTCTGCTGCACCCTCTAATGCCGATATGGGTTCGATTACGATAGAAATCAATAACTCTATGGTATTGCTACCAAAAGAACCGATGATGCCTCGCCATTTCGACCAAAGGGTAGGTTGGTTCACAAGCTCGCAGGTAGATTACAGCTTAGACAACCAAAAAGCAGAAAGAACGACTTACCTAGACCGATGGAAGCTAGTTCCGAAAGACATGGAAGCCTACAAAAGAGGAGAACTAGTTGAGCCAGTTAAACCAATTATCTATTACATCGACCCTGCCACTCCTAAAAAATGGATTCCCTATTTAAAACAAGGTGTTAACGATTGGCAAGTAGCTTTTGAGGCAGCAGGTTTTAAAAATGCAATCATGGCAAAAGAAGCACCCACCCCAGAAGAAGACCCTGAATGGAGCCCAGAAGATGCCCGTTACTCTGTAATCCGTTATTTTGCTTCCGATATTCAAAATGCTTACGGTCCACACGTTTCGGATCCACGTTCAGGAGAAATTATTGAAAGTGATATTGGCTGGTTCCACAACGTAATGAACTTACTACGCAACTGGTATTTTATCCAAACGGCAGTAATAAATCCTAAGGCGCAAGCTGTTGAGTTCGATAACGAGGTGATGGGCCGATTAATTCGTTTTGTTTCTTCGCACGAAGTAGGACATACCCTAGGGTTACCCCATAACATGGGTTCAAGTGTTGCCTATCCCGTAGATTCTTTGCGTTCGGCAACCTTTACAGCTAAAATGGGTACTGCACCTTCAATTATGGACTACGCCCGCTTTAACTATATAGCGCAGCCTGGCGATGGCGACGTTGCTTTAATGCCAAACATTGGTATTTACGATAAATATGCCGTAAAATGGGGCTATTCGTACATCCCCGATGCAAAAACGCCCGAAGACGAAAAGAAAACGCTAGATGGCTGGATCAAAGAACATGAAGGTGATTCATTGTACCGCTTTGGTAGTCAGCAAGGGCGTAACCCAATCGATCCTTCTTCGCAGACCGAAGATTTGGGCGATGATGCCATGAAAGCAAGTGAGTACGGCATTAAAAATTTGCAAAGAATTCTTCCTAATCTTTTTGAGTGGACAAAAGAAGATGGAAAAGCCTACGACGACCTACAAGAAATGTATGGCCAAGTGTTTGGTCAGTGGAACCGCTACATGGGGCATGTTACAGCCAATGTAGGGGGTGTTTACGAAATCTATAAAACCTACGACCAAGAAGGAGCGGTCTACACACACGTACCCAAAGAAAAGCAAAAAAGAGCCGTTCAGTTCTTAATTGACCAAGCTTTTGAAACACCGGAATGGATGATTGATAAGGGAATTTTAGGTAGAATTGAAAATGCGGGCATGGTTGATAGAATCAGAGGGGCACAATCCAGAATTTTAGGTAGCTTAGTTGATTTTAGCCGCCTAGCACGCTTAATCGAAAATGAAACCTTAAACGGTAGCCAAGCTTATACTATTCTTGAATTTATGGATGATTTACGAGGGGGCATTTTTACAGAAGCTGCAAGAGGTAGGAACGTAGATACTTACAGAAGAAACCTACAAAGAGCCTATGTAGAAGGTCTAGAAAACTTAATGACTAAAGAGCAACCAAATGTACCTAGTGGCCGCATTAGGTCGTTTCTTGGATACACTGCTGTAGATGTTAGCCAATCTGATATTCGTGCTGTTGCCCGTGGAGAACTCAACCGTTTACAAGCCCTCATAAGAAGAGGGGCAAGTGGCTCAAGAAATACAATGACCCGCTACCACTACGAAGACTTATTAGTGAGAATTGAGGATATTCTGAATACAGAAGATTAAGCGTTTTCTCAACTTATAGTTTAAAAGCCTACTCGAAAGAGTGGGCTTTTTTTACCACAAATGTGGGCTTTTAAACCATTAATCGTATTACTACAATCGACCTCATATTAAATTATTTTCGTATCAAAAAGGCATCAATTTGATTTTAAAATTATGCAGAGCGGTTGCTGTGAGAAAGATTTTCTCTACAAAATTATTTTTCCTCACTCTATATTCATCTTTAACAATTTGAAGTATTTTCAAGCTGCCAATAGCGTGTTCTACCTTTAACCTAAAACTTGATATTTTCTGATTTCTATCTTTTTGCTCTTGGGTAAGAGCCGATTATCACTAAAAATTGCTTGGGTTTGGAAAGCAACTTTTCGTGTTTCATCAGGGGAAGTTATTGCACGCAGTGCAAAAATTAACTTATTTAATATAAAGTCTAATGCAAATAAGGGGTTGTAATCTTCTTTTTTGAACCCAAATAATGAATTCTGCTGTCATTTTGAGCTTGCAAAGAATCTGAAAATAAGAGAAATAAAGGTTATAATTCTCTCACTATGGTTGAGATGACAGAAAACTATGCTTTTACTTAGTCTTTTTGATTTTAATAGCCTTTTTAAACCCTAATTCGCATTATAAATAAAATATAAGGTAATTTCTAGGCTCTTATCAATGCACAATTCACAGCAGTTACTTAAAATTCTTGTACTGTTTTTTTAGCATAAATCCATTTTGCTTGAGTTCTTCTTCGGTGAGGAATAGCACATTTACTTCCATAGGCACATCTATTAAAGGAGCATCGAGCGAATCGGTTTCAACGTTGGCAATGGCATCTAAAACATTTAATCCCTTAAAAACCTGACCAAAAATCATATAGTCTCCGTCTAGCCTAGGGAGACCCTCTTTGTTTTGAACAATATACAACTGACAGCCAGCAGAGAGTTTTTCTTGGTTACCATCTCTGCCTGCACCCACAGCCCCGTAGATATGCTTAATGCTATCGTTAAATTCAGGCTGTAACAAATAGGGAGAATCGGCAAAACCCTCGGGGGTATCGGGGCATCCACCTTGAATTACAAAATCTTCGATGACACGATTAAAAGTAAGCGAATCCCAATAATGTGCCTTCGCTAGTTTCACAAAGTTTTCTTTATGGAGAGGGGTTTCTTCATAAAGCCAAAATAGCATTTCGCCTTTTGGGGTTTTTATTTGCCCAACTTCATATTGTTTTATCTGTTTTTGGGGCGCAGTGCACGAAATGGCAACCAACAGCGTAGTTAAAAGTAAAAATCGAATCATTTTTCAATTGTTTAAAGCGGAGTACTTACCTTCTAAGAGCATGTTTAAAAATTTAATTTCTTAAAAACGAATTATCATAAAATAATAATTTGTGTAACGTTGTCTTAGCATTTGTTCATTTTTCCTTGATGAAAAACGAACCAAAAAATCAAGAAAATCCAAAGCTTCCACCCTTCATACCCACCCTAACCCCCGCTGGATTTTCGTGCCTGCGCTCTTTAAATTTCTTATTTTCAAATGCTTACAAAAACTTAAACATGCTCTAAGGGGTGTGTAGTTATAGGCAACAATAAATTTTCTATTTTAAAGCATAACCACATACCCTGCAATACTCAGCATCATCCTGATGATTATTTGCATTACAGCTAGGGCAAACTTTTTTATTTAAGCTTTTCTCTAAACTTGCAGAAGTACTTTTCATAAATTCTCCCGATACAATTCCTGTAGGAACCGCAAGAATAGAATATCCTAAAAGCATCATGACCGAAGCTAATGTTTGCCCCAAAATAGTTTGTGGTGCAATATCGCCATAGCCTACCGTAGTAATGGTTACAATTGCCCAATAAATACTTCTTGGGATACTCGTGAAGCCACTTTTCTCGCCTTCAATTACATACATTAATCCTCCGATTACGATAATAATTGTAAAAACAGCCGTGAGAAACACCGTGATTTTAGGGCGGCTAGCTTGCAGGGCATCTATAATGGTTTTAGTTCCTTTAGTGTACTGTGGTAATTCAAGTACCCTAAATATTCTAATTAATCTAAGCGTTCTTAATATCGCCAGACTTTGGCTTTCCAAAATAATTAGTGAGATATAAGTAGGAATTACCGAAAGCAAATCAATTAGTCCGAAAAAACTGACAACATATTTTATTTTTTTATGCACAGAAATAAGCCTTGTGATATATTCAAAGGAAAAAAGAATGGTAAATATCCACTCAATAATATAGAGTTCATCGCCATATAAATCCCTTATACTTTTTACAGATGATAAAATAATTACGAGGAAGCTACCCAAAATAGCGACCAATAAAAGTATATCAAATTTTTTCCCTAAGGGGGTATCTGTTTCAAAGATTATTCGTTGAATTTTATCTTGCCACTTCTTTCTCTTTGGTTTTTTTAGCATTAAAAAGTTGGTTATTTTCTCTGTAAATTAAGTTTTTTAGATAGAACTTAGCTATGGGAATGGAAAAGGTCTTCCATAAATTTATGAAAGACCTTTTGATAAATAAAAGATATTTAAACAGTTCTTACTGTAATGGAGAAAGTGTGAAGGTTCTTTCTACAGAATTAAATCCGCCTTCTACTAAGTTTCCTGCATTATCTACCAATTCTAATTTAATGGTGTTTTCGCCCATTGGTAAGCCTTCTATGAAATAGGGCTGCCAAGTGTCTATCATAAATTCTGTTGCGCCATTTACTGTCGCTTTCACTTTATTTCCGTTGGCAGAGATAGTAGTGTTCACCAAATAAAAATCTAGCATTACTTGTTTGGTGTCATCGCCTGTGTATTCACCCTTCGGCCTGCTATAAAAGAGGTGCTGTGCCGATAG
>CAZFQW010000174.1:0-7251 GCA_964521225.1 uncultured Roseobacteraceae bacterium | reverse complement strand
CAAAGACCCCTACTATCAGAATTTAATCTCTAACATTACTAGTAATTTTTTGATGATTGAAGAGTACTTTCAAGAACAATATGATTTTTATAATGTTGAATACATTTTCTATTCTAAAAAATATCCGAAGGGAGATTTTGATAGGGAGCAATGGATATCGGAACAGGAAAAGAAGTTAGAACACATGAGAAGCCAACAATAAAAAGATATCCGATAGAGTTTTTATATTTAACCATGCTTAGCAGTTTTACTAAGCATGGTTTTTTTGTACTTATTAAATATGATAATGATAAAAGTAGTTTTTGTTTGCCTTGGTAATATCTGCCGTTCGCCTATGGCAGAAGGAATTTTTAAAAAATTAGTGCTTGATAAAGAGCTCGCAAATCAAATACAGGTTGATTCGGCAGGTACTTCGGGTTACCATAGAGGGAGTTACCCAGATCCAAGGATGAGAGAGACGGCTGTACAACATAACATAAAACTGGAGAGTAGAAGCAGAAAATTTGTAAAAGACGATTTTAAAAAGTTTGACTACATTGTTGCGATGGACGACCAAAATATAGCGGATATTAAATCGATGATTTCTGATAAATTATCGGAAGATTTTGAGCTAATAAAGCTACGAACGTTCGATGCAGATGCCTCTGGTGAAGACGTTCACGATCCTTATTACGATACTATGAATGGCTTTGAGAGGTGCTACCGAGTTTTAAATGAGAGTTGCGAGAATTTGTTAAACCATATTATAGAGCAACATCAACTACTATAAAAGTATTTCAGGATGAAGGGTTGAAAAGAAACCTTTGCATCTTGAAGGGTTGAAGGTTTTCTTACAAAAAAAAACTTGTAGCACGAGTAACAGGCGCTTATTTTAATTTTTATGAGAAAGCCCTCTTACCCAAAACTTACTTATCTATGTTTGTCCTTATTTTAGAAAAAGTGATATTGTAAAATAACTATTAAGTTAACTAAAAACCACAACAGGGAAAATGAAAGGTTGTTTCTCATTAATTATTACAGTGCTTTGTTTGTTGTCTGTTTTTATTGAAGTTACTGCCCAAGTTTATCCTCCTGTGCATGTAGTAATTGATCCAGGGCATGGAGGAAAAGACCCTGGGAAACCTGGCGATAAAAATAATAAGCTTCACGAAAAAGATATCAACCTCTCAATTGCCTTGAAACTTGGAGGGTATATTCAACAAAAGCTAAAGGGTGTAAAAGTTACTTATACAAGAACCCGCGATAACTTTGTGAGTTTAGAACAGCGAACTGAAATGGCTAACAAGCTCAATGCCGATTATTTCATTAGCATTCACTGTAATTCAAATCCAAATAAATGGATTTCGGGGGCAAAACTCCATATTCATAGCCATTCAGATACGCAAAGTAAAGTTTGGGCTAAAACCATAGAAAAAGATTTAGTTACTCGTGCTCAAAGAAAAAGTAGAGGGATTATGAGTGCTTACGACAGGGGGTATAATTTGTATGTTTTACAAAATACTAAAATGCCAGCAATACTAGCAGAGCTGGGGTTTTTAACGAATCCGACTGATAGCAGATATTTAAGTTCTGAACAAGGGCGGGTATTTTTAGCCTCTTCGCTATTTCGTTCATTTAGGGATTTTATCTCAGATAAGCAAACGGCTGGTTTATACAAAGTACAAATAATGGCCTCGCAAAAAAAGGTTTCGCTTCAGAATAAAGGATTTAAAAAACTAGGGATGAAGGTAGAAGAATTGCGCGTAGGTACGAACAGAAAAACCAGCAATAATAAATTTATTTATAAATATATGGTGGGCACAGAACCTACCAAAGATGCTGCCTATCAGCTTGCAAGCAAAGTAAAGAAATTAGGTTTTAAAGATGCTTTTGTGGTTAAACTGCGATAGTGAATCAAAATAACTTAAGCACCCATTATTTCTTTTAATTGCCCTATAAGTTGGTGCCACATATCATTTAAATCATCTTTACTATCCATTTCAGAGTAATCTGTAATTTTTAGAAAGGTGGTTTGGGTCATTTCGTTGTACTCAATTTTGAAATCGAGGTAAGGAAGATTGTCTTCTTCTTCGCCATTCAAAAACTGATAACGAATGTGGTTGTTAGTTCTTTTGGCAATTATTTTTGCAGGATGAATTTCATCGTCCCAAGTAATATCGAACACTTGTTTGTTAATGGCCACATTGTCGGCAAACCAAGCTTCTAAGCCAGAAGCGGTTGCTAAATAAGGATATATCATTTTTGGAGAAGCATTAATTTCAAACTCCACCGTATATTTATATTTCTCCATGTCTCAAAAAATTTAATATATATGCAATTTCTGTTAGGGTTAGTATTTGCAATATAGGAAATTACCAATAAGCTGCAACATCGAAAAAAATCTAAAAAAATGTTTTGTATAAAAGAATCAAAAAACGATATTTGCACTTTCAAAATAAGGCGAGGTAGCTCAGTTGGTTAGAGCACAGGATTCATAACCCTGAGGTCACGGGTTCAACTCCCGTCTTCGCTACAGATAAACCCACTTTACAATATGTAGAGTGGGTTTTTTATTACTTGTTTTTTCTATTGCTATTAACTGCATAGCTTCGATGCGTCGTGCGGTTAAGGGCACTAGTTTCTCTTTATTTCACAAAGAGTTGAAATATAAAAATGGTTAAATTGAAATCAATTTAATGGATAAAAAATAAACTTTAGGTAAAAATAAGAGCTTTCTATTCAATTCAATCACCTATAATTATTATCTTTGAAACCTGATTAATTCTTTTGCTGCGCAGGCTGAATGTAGTTGATATTATTAAAATTATATGGAAAATAACAACAGTCATACAGAAGAAACTCAAGATCCCTATCACCTACAACCTGTTTCGGGTATGTATCGGGAGTGGTTTTTAGATTATGCTTCTTATGTGATTCTAGAAAGGGCAGTTCCCGCAAACGAAGACGGACTGAAACCTGTTCAGAGGCGTATTCTCCACGCTATGAAAGAGTTAGACGATGGGCGGTTCAACAAAGTAGCAAATCTTATTGGTAGCACAATGCAGTTTCACCCTCATGGCGATGCCTCTATTGGCGATGCCTTGGTTAATTTAGGACAGAAAGATTTGCTCATTGATATGCAAGGAAATTGGGGCGATATTAGAACGGGAGACCGCGCTGCCGCTGCTCGTTATATAGAAGCCCGCCTTTCGGAGTTTGCCAAAGAAGTAGTATTTAACCCGCAAATTACAGAATGGCAACTTTCTTATGATGGAAGGAAAAGAGAGCCCGTAAATTTACCAGTGAAATTTCCGCTTTTATTGCAGCAAGGCGTTGAAGGAATTGCAGTTGGTTTGGCAACCAAGGTAATGCCCCACAACTTTTGTGAACTGATAAAAGCCTGTATCGATTACCTGAAAGAAAAACCAGTAAATCTACTGCCCGATTTCCCAACAGGGGGACTAGCTGATTTTTCGAGTTACAACGAAGGTAAAAAAGGGGGGAAAGTGAGGGTTCGTGCTAAAGTTGAGGCGGCAGATCCTAAAACCTTATTGGTGAAGGAAATACCTTATGGAACAACTACTCAGCACCTGATTGACTCTATTATTAAGGCAAACGATCAAGGGAAAATAAAAATTAAAAAAGTAGTTGATAATACTGCAAGAGATATTGAAATAGAAATTCATATTGCCGCTGGGCAATCGCCCGATGTAGTAATTGATGCCCTATATGCTTTTACAGATTGCGAAGTTTCAATATCGCCGAATGCCTGTGTAATCATTCAAGAAAAACCCTATTTTGTTGGTGTAAACGATATGCTCAAGCTCAGTACCGACCGCAGCGTGGGTTTACTACAAGAAGAGCTAGAAATCAAACGAAAAGAACTGAAGGAAAAACTTTTATTTTCTTCCTTAGAAAAGATTTTCATTGAAAATAGAATTTACCGAGATATTGAAGAGTGCGAAACGTGGGAAGCGGTACTCGAAACAATCGACAAAGGATTAACGCCCTATAAACCGAAATTTTATAGAGAAATTACCCAAGAAGACATTACTCGACTAACAGAAATAAAAATAAAAAGAATTTCTAAGTTCGATACGTTCAAGGCAGACCAGATAATGCGTAAGTTAGAAGAGGAGCTAAAAGAAACAGAGCATCATCTTGAACACTTAACTGAATTTGCTATTTCTTATTTCTCGCAGTTGCTTAAAAAGTATGGAAAAGGAAGAGAAAGACGTACAGAAATTCGCACTTTTGATAATATTACGGCAGCGAAAGTAGCGGCTAATAATGCAAAGCTTTATGTAAACCGCGAAGAAGGTTTTATAGGTTATGGCTTAAAGAAAGACGAATTTGTGAGCGATTGTTCAGATATAGATGATATTATCGTTTTCCGCAAAGATGGAAAGTGTTTGGTAACCAAAATTTCGGACAAAGTTTTTGTCGGAAAAAATATTATTCATGTGGCTGTATTCTTGAAAAACGACGAGCGAATGATATATAACATGGCATACATGGATGGAAAAACGGGTATTTCAAGAGTAAAGCGTTTCCAAGTACTTACCGTTACGCGCGACAAAGAATACGATTTAACTACTGGTACACAAGGTACAAAGCTACTTTACTTTACTGCTAACCCTAACGGCGAGGCCGAAACAGTGGGCGTATCGCTTTCACCCGCCTGTAATGCTAGGCAAAAAACATTTGAGTACGATTTCGCCGAACTAGATATTAAAGGAAGAGGAAGCCAAGGAAATATCCTTACTAAATACCCTGTTAAACGAGTAGTACTTAAAAAAGAGGGGGCTTCTACGCTCTCTGCCATGCCACTTTGGTACGACGACACCATTGGAAGGCTCAACAAAGAACAAAACGGGCGATATTTAGGGAAGTTCAATAACGGTGATCAGCTATTGGTATTATTAGATACGGGCGAATATGAAATAACAGATTATGAACTAACCAACCGATATGATATCAAACATGTGCTTCATATCGAAAAATATAATCCTGAACGAGTAGTTTCCGCTATTTATTTCGATGGAAACCAGCATAATTACTATGTGAAAAGGTTCCAGATTGAAACCACTACGCTTGGTAAAAAATTCTTGTTTATTAGTGAGAATGCAAAGAGTAGACTCGTAGTAGTTACCACACAACAAGACCCTGAAATAGAGATTCAGTTTAAAGATGGTAAAACAGCTAAGGGAAAAGAGCATTTGTTAGTGAACGACCTAATAGATGTGAAGGGTTGGAAAGCGTTGGGAAATAAACTTTCTTACGAAAAAATATTAGATGCTAAAATTACTTCTAAAGAGGAAATTATAGAAGAAAAAAGCAGCCTTAATAACACGAACGATGAAAGTGTGGAGAAAAAAGACCAATTGAAGTTATTTTAATATCGTATGCTCTCAATGTTAATTGAGGGCATTTTCTTTTAAAAACCATTTCCGTTTTAAACCATGAAACTGCGCCACCTTCTTTTAATTATTCATTTTGTTGTACTCCTATCTTGCAATGGGACGCAAGAAGCGCAAGAAGCAGGCAAAAAGGTGGAAGAAGAGGCACAAGCAATCATTCAATCATTTGTAAGCGAAAAAACACGAAGGCTAGATACGTTAAACAAGGCAAAGGAATTATTAAAAGCCTCCCCTGATAGCACTAATAGAATCAATTTTGCCAAAAGCCAAGCGGCATATACTCAACTGCTTATCGAGTATTCTAGTAAATCGCCGTTAATCAATCTTTTAAATCGAAAGCTAGCATTAAAATTAGAGACTAAAGAACAACTACTTTATATTTCGCAATTGGGCTATGGTAGAATAAATACGAATATCGATTCTATTTATATCTATCCTCAGAAATTAAAAGCACTACAAGAAAATTATTCTTATGTGCTAAACGGAAAAAATTTTGGCTTATCGCTTACCGATTCCCTCTTAAAAACATCGCCATTTCCACAATTCAGGAAACGCCTATGGTTAGCGGCTCAACTTCCTGCCGATTCGCTCTATACCTATTGGAACTTCACTAGAGCTGCCTTAAATAATAGCATAAATACCAATTTTGGAAGTGATATTTTTATTTACAGGGCAAGTCAAATTAATTTTTCGCCAGCCGAAATCAATGATTTTTGCGCTGTGGTGCTCAGAGAATTAAAACCTGTTTTAAATGTGCTGCACAGGCATTATACCGCAAAAGTTGCTAAAAAGTACCGCGAAACCCCACCCCAATATCTTCCTATACATTGGCTGCCCGATGGTAAAGGTGTTAATTGGAATACGCAAAACTATTCCGATGAAATTAAAGATGCAGCACTTTCTACACAGCCTACTCGCCAACAACAGATGGTTGAGCGTTATTTTGCGAACATTGGCTTTGTGAAAAATAAAATAAAAGCATCTAGCTTCAAGGAAAAACTAGTCGAGGCTCTGCCATTGGCAAGCACCGCTAGAAGTGCTTCCGCTTTTCGAGAAAACAACATTTTTGATGCAATGGGTAGTTATGGGGTTATTGCAACACAGCATATTGCCAACAACCAAGATACGCCGCTTGCAATGAAAGGAGAGGTAAACCCCTTGTTCTCTGAAATGATTTATAGTATGTTTTCAAGGATACCGTTGAGTAATCAGTTTTGGCAAGACGAACAAATTATGAGTCGGTACAATGCACCCAACGTTCAAATTAACCTACTCCATCAGGCTTATAACGATTTGGTCTATTGTGTTTACGTAGCAGGTGTAGTTACACCGATGCAGCAGTTGTATTATACACAATCGTTCCCGCCTAATCTTATTACTACCAACTATTGGAAACAAATGCAAAATCAGCTAGGAATTATGTATTCTTATGACGAAGAAACACTCAAAGCCTACCCCGGCATCCCCGGCGATGTTTTATTATATCCCATAGAGCATTTCAAAAAAATGTTAGCAATTCTATGGAGTTATCAATGGCTTTTTCAAAATACCGATACGCTTCCCAAAGAGTTTTATCTACCCAAAACTTTGCAACATGGCATTCCTTTGCATAACCTCGCCTATCAAGGTGTGCGGTTTCCTTTTGATAACTTGATGAGTGATATTCTAGAAAATGATTTGTCGCCAGCGTACATGGCAAAATACTTCGAGCAACTGGCGAATACCTTAACGGATAGCGCAGATAATTCGGTAAAGGCTTACCCCATAGTGAAGTAGCTGTGGATAGACGCTAACTATTTTTGGATTCAAGTTTTCTGATTCCAAAACCAAATAACAATATATATAAAAAATA